>NZ_RZTG01000019.1:0-93683 GCF_003997175.1 Mesorhizobium sp. Primo-A | reverse complement strand
CTCCCGACGACGCCGCGCGGCTGGGTGGCCTTGGCCTGCCGATCGTTGTCGGCTGGGCGGGCGCCATGGTCGTCGGCGGCATTGCCGCGGCGTTAACTGGCATGGCGACGCTGCGGCTCAGGTCCGACTATCTGGCGATCACCACCTTCGGCGTCGCCGTCGTCGTGCAACTGGTCGCGCTCAACGCGCAGAAACTGACCGGCGGCCCGTTCGGCATCGGCTTCATCCCGCGCCCCTTCGGCAGCCTTGCCGAGACGCCGCTGCTGTTCAACCTGTCGAACCTTGCCGTGGTCGCGGCGGTGACTCTGGTCGCCTATCTCGCTTTGGAACATCTGTCGCGCAGCCCGTGGGGCCGCGTGCTGAAGGCGCTACGCGAGGATGAGCGGGCGGCGATCTCGCTTGGCAAGAGCGCGCGTTTCTATCGCGTCCAGGCCTTCGCCGTGGGCGGCGCCATCATGGCACTGGCCGGCGCATTGCAGGCGCATTTCACCGGCTTCATCGCGCCGGACAATTATTTGCCGATCCTGACCTTCCAGGTCTGGGTGATGCTGATCGTGGGCGGCTCGGGCAGCAATCTCGGCGCCGTCATCGGCAGCATCCTGGTCTGGGCGATATGGGCTGGGTCGGGCACGCTGACCAGCATCCTGTTCCCGCCGGAACAGCAGGCTCGTGCCGCCGCGCTGCAGATCGCCGCCATCGGCGTCATGCTCTGCGTTATCCTGCTGGTCCGGCCGAACGGGCTGTTCGGCGACAGGCCACGGCGGCCTTGGCTCGGCAAGCGGACGAAGGTGACTACGGCCAAAAGCGTTTCCCCGTCATGAATGCCGCGGTTCGGCAGGAAGCGCATGGCGCTTCACTCTGGCTTGCCGTCAGCCGCGACCGCCGCAAACGGCCGGCGCTGCAGGGTAAGCTCGATGTCGACCTGGCCATTGTCGGCGGCGGCTTTTCGGGCCTTTCAACCGCGCTGCACGCCGCCGGCAAAGGCCTTTCCGTCGCCGTTCTCGAAGCCGAATTCATCGCCTGGGGCGCAACCGGCAGGAATGCTGGCTTCGTCGTGCCGAACTTCGCCAAGATGGACCCGGCCGACATACTGGCCCATCTCGGACCATCGCGTGGCGAAAGGCTGATCGATTTCGCCGCCGGCAGCGCCGACCTGGTTTTCCGCCTGATCCGGCAGCACGGCATCGACTGCGACGCCGTGCAGAACGGATGGATCCAGCCGGCGCATTCGCCTGCCGCCTTTGAAAAAGTCAAGTCACGTGCCGGGCAGTGGGCACAGCGTGGCCGGCCGGCAGTCACATTGGATCGGCAGGAAGTCGAAGCCCTGACAGGCGTGCCAGGCTATGTCGGCGGCTGGATGGACCGTTCCGGCGGCGTGCTCAATCCGGTCGCCTATGCGCGCGGATTGGCCGATGCGGCGGAGAAGGCCGGCGCAAAGATCTTCGAGCAGACGCGCGTCACCTCGGTTGATCGCATAGCCGATGGCTGGATGCTGAAAATGCCCTCTGGCTCGGTACGCGCGGGCAAGGTGCTGATCGCCACCAACGCCTATGGCTGGTCCCTCAATCCGTCGTTGCAGCGAACCTACTTCCCGCTGAAAGTCTTCCAGATCGCGACAGCGCCGCTACCTCGTGAAGTGCGCAACCGATTGCTTCCCGGCGGGCAAGGTGTCGGTGACACCAGACGCAATCTGTTCACCTTCCGCTTCGACGCCGAAAACCGGCTGATCAGCGGCGGCATGCATATCCTTGGCGCCGGTGCGGATACGCGCGTACCGCAGACGATCTGGCGAAGGCTCGGCCGGCATCTCGGTCTGCCCGACCTGCCGCCGCTTGCCTACAGCTGGTCGGGAATGGCAGCGGTCGAACCGGATTTCCTGCCGCACCTGATCGACCTCGGTCCGGGACTGATCGCCGGTCGCGCCTGCAACGGGCGCGGCATCGCCATGACGACGGCGATGGGCAAGGTTCTGGCCGACTGGGCCGCCGGCACCGACGCCCGCGACCTGCCGCTGCCCTTCGCGCCGCCGGCGCCAATACCGTTCCACGCCGTGCTGCGGCACGCGCCCAACATGCTGCTCGGCTGGAGCATGCTGCGCGACCGGCTGGACGGGACGAGCTAGGCCGACGGCTCCCTGGCAGCGTCAAGGTTTGCAGACAGCACAGCGGCCGCCACGGCGATGTCCTCTTCTATGAAAATCCGCACAGTGGGACCGCTGCGCTGCTCCAGTGCGGCGACGATCTTGCGATGCGCGTCGTTGGACTGCGGGATGTAGCGATCGGCCTGCATCAGCAGCTTGAGATAAGGCCCGACCCGCCCCCAGAGGTCGCGGATCATGTTCAAAAGGATCGGCGCGCCAGCATGCTGGTAGATGGCGAAGTGGAACGCCTCGTTCAATGAGAGATAGGCCCTGGCGTCGCCGGCCTCAATGGCACGCTGCATGCCGGCGAGCGTCGCCTGGATGTCAGCCAGCCCGCTTTCGCTCATCCTGGTCGCCGCCATCTCGCCCGCCAGTCCCTCGACGGCGATGCGGATGCGCGTCAGCTCCTCGAAGGCAGGCGCGGACAGCAACGGCACGATGACCGAGCGGTTGTTCTGCATCTCGAGCAGCCGCTCGGCGACAAGCCTCTGCAGCGCCTCGCGGATCGGTGTCGTCGAGATGCCGAACGTCTCGGCGAGCTTGCGGATGACCAGCGCCTGGCCCGGGCTGAAGCCGCCGGAAATCAGCTCCTGCTTGAGCGCGCCATAGGCGCGGTCATTCAGGGTCTGATGTTCGAGCTTCAGCATGCGCGGGCCGCTCCGATCACCAGTTCGACAGAGCGCGATCGAGCGTCTCGGCCAGTTGCTCGGCATTGTCCCTGGCAAAGGGCAGTGGCGGCCTGATCTTCAGCACATTGCCGCGCGGACCGCAGGACGAGATCAGCACGCCGTCCTCGCGCATGGCTTCGACGACCGCCGATGTCTTGGTGGCGGCCAGAGCCTCGTCGCCGTCCGCCGTCAGCTCGACGCCGAAATAGAGGCCGTTGTGCCTGACATCAGCGACCGCGCCGTGCCGGCCCTGCAGGGCGCGCAGCAGTTCACTCGTATAGGCGCCGACATTGCGCGCATTCTCGATCAGCCCCTCGCCTTCGATGACATCGAGAACGGCGAGGCCGACAGCGGCCGCGACCGGGTTGCCGCCGAAGGTGTTGAAGTAGCCGGTGTTCGAACCGAAGGAGGCGACAAGCTGCGGCCGCACGAGCACGGCGCCCATCGGGTGCCCATCGCCGATCGGCTTGCCCATCGAGACGATGTCAGGCTCGATGCCATAGTTTGCGAAGCCCCACATGCCCTGGCCAAGCCGGCCGAAGCCGGACTGGACCTCATCGGCGATGACGATGCCGCCGGCCTTTTTGACGTGATCCGCCGCTTCGCGCATCACCGCCGCATCGGGAAAGAAGATGCCGTCGCTGGAAAAGGCGGAGTCGAGAAGCAGCGCCGCCGGCTTGATGCCTTTTGCTCGCATGTCCTCTATGGCAGCGGCGACATTTCCGGCGAAATCATGCGCGGCCCGGCCATGGTCGCGGAACGTGTCCGGCGCTGCCACCGTGCGGTGGTGCGCTGGTACCCCCTTTGCCCCGACCGCCGCCGGCGACAGTTGCGCCGTCGCTATGGTGGCGCCGTGATAGGCGAAATCGGTGATGATCACCCCGGTGCCGCCGCTGGAATGCTGGGCAATGCGGATGGCAAGGTCGTTCGCCTCGCTGCCGGTGCAGGTGAACATCGCGTGGCCGAGATGGGCCGGAACGGTGCCGAGAAGCTTTTCCGCGTAATCGAGGATGATCTCGCTGAGATAGCGTGTGTGGGTGTTGAGCGTTGCGGCCTGCCCGGACAGTGCCTCGACGACGCGCGGATGGCAGTGGCCGACCGAGGCGACGTTGTTGTAGGCGTCGAGGAACTTGCGGCCCTGGGCATCGTAGAGCCACACACCGCTGCCGCGCACCAGATGAATAGGGTTGCGGTAGAAGGCGCGGTAGGTCGGCCCGAGCAGCCTGGCGCGGCGTTCGAGCAGCGCGCGCTCCGATGCAGCCGCGTCGGCATTTGCGGGATACGGCGAGGACTGGGGCACGAGCATCTACTCCGGATTGGAATGGTCGAGAAAATAGCGGCGGGCATCGGTGGACGACAGACCATCAAGCTTTTCAAGCGAAGCCCAGACCTCGGTGGCGAGGCGCAGCACGTAGTCGCGCTTGGCCGGGAAACGCTCGGCCTGCCAACTGGCGATGTTGACGATGAGCGCAAGTCGGGCACGGATCAGATCGAAGAGAATGCCAATCTCTTCCTCCTCCAGTGGTTGGAGCGACTGATAACCTGCGACAAAGCGCGCTGCCGGTGCCAGCGGATGGCCTTCCGCCGGCCAGCGGTAGACGGCGCCGATGGCGAGGTCGCAGATCAGCGGCGAATGGATCATGTCGCCGAAATCGAGAATGCCGCTCACGACCTCCGGCCGCGAAGCATCCATCACCACATTGTAGGAATTCATGTCGTTGTGGACGATCTGCGCGCGCAGGCTCGGGATGACCGGCGCAGCATGCTCCTCGAAGGAGTCGATCGCGCGCTCGACCATCGCCCGCCGACTCGGATCAGTGATGTGCGCCATCATCGGCCGTGTCTTGGCGACCTTGCGGATGTCCCAGAGCAGGTCGTTGCCGGCGGCCGGATGGAAGAAGCCGCGCAGCGCCCGGCTGAGGCGGGCGAGGAAGATGCCCAGATTGCGATCCTGCGCCTCGGAAGTCGGCGAGCGCGACAGCAACTGACCGGACAGATAGGTCACCAGCCGGATAATGCGCGGCGCCGATCCAGCGACGCTGACCGCGAACTGCGCTTCATCCTCGATGCTTTTGCGCACCGAGGGAACCGGCAAGGTGGGGTCGACCGCAAGGATGTGGTCGAGCGCCTTGTTCTGGAAGTCGGTGAAGCCAGCTTCTTCCGCCGGATGGGAGATCTTCAGGACGAACTCGCCCTCGCCGTCGGTCTGAATATGGAAATTGTGGTCGCGTTCGCCAGGCAGCGGACGCGCGGTGCCGGTCAGCCCGTAGTGCCGGCGCAGGATGGCGAGGGCGTCGGCCGTGGAGACACCCGGTGCGTCCTCGGCGAGTGTTTCGCCGAACGCATCGGGCACCGCCGCATTCATGGCTTAGCCTCGATAGGTTCGAGGCCACACCAGTCGGCGATGAACAGCGCGATCGTCTGGGTGACCTTGCGCACCGAGTCGAGATCGACGGCCTCGTCATAGCCATGCGGCATGCGGCAGATCGGGCCGTAGACGATCGCCGGCGTGTCGGCATAGAGGCCGAAGAAACGTGCATCGGTGGTCGCCGAGGTGACGTGTTCCGTCAGCGGCTCGCCCCACACGGCGGTATGGCTGCGGCGCAGCACCGCTTCCATCTCGTCGGCGCCCTCCAGCACATAGCCCTCGGCCATGAAGCCATTGTAGGTCATCTTGGGTGGTCGGTTGGCCAGGAACGGATCGGCGCGCGCCGCATCGGCAATGCAGGCCTCGAGCTCGGCCCTGGCGTCTTCGAGCCTCTGGCCGGGATAGGTGGCGACGCGCATCTCGAAGACACAGCGCGCCGGAACGCTCGATGTCCACTCGCCGCCTTCGATCTTGCCGAGGTTGAAGCGGATCGGATGCGGGTGATCATGGAAATGCGGATCATCGACCTTGCGCGCGTTCCAGACGATTTCGAGCTGCTTCAGCGCCTGGATGATGACGAAGGCTTTTTCAATGGCATTGGCGCCGGCCGAAAATGCACCCGACGCATGCTGCGGATCGCCGTCGACCTCGACCCTGAACCAGATCGGCCCGACCTGCGCCCGCATCAGCCGCGGCTCCAGCGGCTCGGGAATGAAGGCGGCGTCGGCGCGGTAGCCGCGCTGCAGGCATGCAAGCGCGCCATTGCCGGTGCATTCCTCCTCGACCACCGACTGGAGATACACGTTCGCGGCCGGCTGATAGCCAAGGCTACGCAAGGCGCTCAGCGCATAGAGGCAGGCGGACAGGCCGGCCTTCATGTCGCCGGCGCCGCGGCCATGCATCCAGCCATCCTCGATCGCCGGATCGTA
Organism: Mesorhizobium sp. Primo-A; assembly: GCF_003997175.1. Classification (NCBI taxonomy): domain Bacteria; kingdom Pseudomonadati; phylum Pseudomonadota; class Alphaproteobacteria; order Hyphomicrobiales; family Phyllobacteriaceae; genus Mesorhizobium; species Mesorhizobium sp. Primo-A. Next base: position 87,578 of record NZ_RZTG01000019.1, on the reverse strand, counting down.
GGGATCGCGGACCCAGCGGTCGAGCGGTCCGGTCGGAACGACATCGATATGGCCGTTGAGGATCAGCGAGCGGCCGGTCGCGTTTCGCGGCGTGTGGGTAGCAACGACGTTGAAGGCATCGTCGTAAGAGACCGCCACGGGGGAAAAACCCGGCAGGTCGCGAATCACGTCGACATCGACGCGCCACATGTCGACCGCGTAGCCATCCGCCTCGTAGGCGGCGGCCATAAACGACTGCGCGGGGTGTTCCTCGCCACGTTGGGAGGGAAAGCGCACGAGGTCTTGCAGAAACGCGACCTGTCGGGCGAAGCCATCATCGACTGCGCTCAGAATGGCCTCATCCGCAATCCGCTTAGGCATCATATTTCACTTTCATCTGGATGGTGTATCATATCTCATATGCCATTCCTGTGAAATGCAAGAGGCATGCGCGCCAAACTTTCAGTCCAGGACTTGCCGTTCGATGCTGCCATGGTCTTGGGGGAGTTGGCATCGGATGCAGCAAGCCGATACTGCTATCTCTGGAAGACATGACGAGGAATGCGTTGATCACAGAAGACACGATGCCCGCCGAAATCACCGATCTCGCCATTGGCTACCATCGCCTGCCGGCTGGCAAGCTTGCCAATGCGGTGACCTGGATGGAAGCGCGTACGCCGCAGCCGGATCTCGCGCGCCCTTTGGGCATGACACGGATCACGACGCCCGACTGCGTTTCCTACCGGGCGATCTTTCTCAAGATCGGCGCACCCTGGCTGTGGGACCGCGTTTCCGAAATGTCCGATGCCGAAATCACCGAGCATTTCGCCGACCCGCGCCAGCATCTCTACTACGGCCATGATGAAACCGGCGCGCATCTCGGCATGGTCGAGTTCTTCGCCGCCGACAATAACGAGATCGAGATCACCTATTTCGGCCTGTTCCCGTCCCTGACCGGCCGCGGTTTCGGCAAACGGCTGATGGCCGGGGCACTGGAGCTCGCATGGCGTCTCAACCCGAGCCGCATCTGGCTGCATACAAGCAGCTTCGATCATCACAGCGTCATCGGATTCTACAGCGCCTGCGGGTTCGTGCCCTTCGCTACCGGATTTGAGATCGTCGACGATCCCCGTATCAAGGGAACCTTGCCGCGCGATGCCGCACCGCAAATTCCGCTGATCGAAGCGGAGTGGAGCGGCTGCGGCGACTCTCCCCCAGAGAGCTACAGGCTGTGCGGACCTAGATGAGAACAGCTCCGCAATCCGTCAGCCAAGCGTCGCCGCACCATCGCCGATGGGTGCGCCGCGAGACCATTCTGTCGACGCTGGCGCGTCATATCGACACGCGCATCGTGCTGTTCGCCGCGCCCGCCGGCTTCGGCAAATCGACGACGATGGCGCAATGGGCTGCGGAAATCGCACGCCACGGCAGGCTGACGGCATGGCTGTCCTGCGAGGCGACGGACAATGATGAGGGCGCCTTCCTATCGCATCTGGTGGGCGCGCTGCGCCATCTGGTCCAGAGCCCGGCGGAACTCGACCTTGCCTTCCAGTCGAGCCCCATCCCGCAGCTCGATGTCGTGCTCGCGGCACTTGTGGCGGGTCTGGCGGCGCGCGAGGCCGACATCACCCTGTTCTTCGACGATTACCACGCCGTCGAGGCGCCGGCGGTGAAGCGGTTCATGGAGCGCCTGACCCGGCAGGCGCCGGAAAATGTTGCTTTCGTCATCGGCTCACGCAGCCTGCCCGACCTGCAGCTCGGCAAGCTCCGGGTGCTTGGCGACGTTTTCGAAATCGGCCCCGACGATCTGCGTTTCGCCTCATCCGAGGCCGAAGCTTTCTTCAACGACAAGCTGGGCCTGAGCGTCAGCAGCGGCACGGTGGAGACCTTGTGCTCGCGCACCGAAGGATGGGCCGCCGGCCTGCAACTGGCCTCTTTGTCACTGAGTGCCGCGCATGCACCGGAAACCGTCATCGGCAATTTTACCGGCGCCAACCGAAACGTCGCCGACTTCCTGATGGGCGAAGTGTTCCTGGAACTGCCGCCGGCGATCGCAAAATTCCTGCTCTACAGCTCGATCTTCGAACGCTTCAGCGCCGAGCCCTGCCGGGCGGTGATGCGCGCGGCCGACGCCGAAGCGGCGATCACCGAGATCGAGACGCGCAACCTGTTCCTGGTGCCGCTCGACGAAGAGCGGCGCTGGTTCCGCTACCATCATCTGTTCCGCGATTTCCTTAGCCGCGAAATGGAACGGCGCGAACCGGAGATGATCGCGCCGCTGCATCTGGCGGCTGCCGAATGGTTCGGCGAGCGCAAGATGCTGACAGAGGCGATCGGGCACGCGCTGGCCGCCGGCGACCAGGCCCGCGCGGCGGTGTTCGTGGAGAACAATGCGCTCGACCTCATCGCCCAGTGCCAGCTTCTCTACGTGCGCCAGCTGCTGGCACTGCTGCCGAGGAAGCTGATCGACCAGCGCATTCGGCTGCAGCTGGTCGTGCTGTGGTTGGCGGTGCACAGCAGCCAGCCGGAGATTGCCCAACAGACGCTGAGCAATGCGCGCAAGCTGGTCGAAGCCGGACCGACCGACAGCAACGACCCGGGCACGATGACCGGCACAACGATCGAGGCCGAGCTCGTGGTTCTCGCCGCCGCCGTTCACAGCACGCTGGAGCAGTTCGATCAGGCGCGCGCCACAGCCCTTGCGGCCCTGCGCGTCATCGCGCCCGATGCCTGGTTCATGGAGGGCGCGACCGCCAATGTCATTGGCTACAACCTCTATGCGCTGGGTGACCTCGACGGCGCACGCGCCGCCATCGATGCGGCACGCCGGGCGCATGAGCGAAGCGGCAGCCTGCTCGGCGTCACCATTGCCAATTGCTACATGGCCGTGATCGAGCGTTCGGCGGGCCGCTTGCCCGCCGCCGAGCGGCTGCTGCGCAACGCGATCATCGAGGCTCGGGCGCGGATCGGTGCAAACTCCTATGCCGAGGCCCTGGCCGGCACGCTGCTTGCGGAACTTGCCTATGAGACCAATGCGTCGGGCGAAGCGCTGACCCTGGTCGAGAATCTCGGACCGCAGATCGAGGGCGCGGCGGTCATCGTCTATCCCCTGGCCAGCGTGCCGACCTATGCCCGCGTGCTGCAGCTGACCGGTCGCACCGAAGCGGCACTGGATATGCTTGAGCGCGTCTATCAACGCGTACATGGCACGGTGTATCGCCGCCTGGCATCGATGATCGTGCATGACCGCATACGTGTGCTGCTCGACCAGAACCGTATTGCCGAGGCGCGTGCGCTGCTGGCCGAGCATCGGGGCGAAGGGACCGAGGCTTCGGTGGTCATCACTACCGCCAACGAGTTCGAGTTCTTTGCCGAGGGCCGCCTGCTGACGGCCGAGAAATCCTATGCCGCTGCCGCGGGGGTTTTCGACGCGCTGCTCGAGCGCACGAAAGACAGCGGGCGCATGCGCCGCCATATATTGGCGCTGATCCTGCGCGCCAAGGCGGCCAGCGCCTTCCACGACCAACGCGAGGCCGACCGCAATCTCCTCAATGCGTTGCGTCTCGCCCAACCCTCCGGCTTCATCCGCTCTTTCGTCGACGAGGGAAGGCCTGTTGTCGAAGGGTTGATGCGGCTGCGCGCGGCCCAGGCGAAGACCGATCCCGCACTGTCAGCCTATGCGTCGCGCATCATCGATGCCGCGCAGGCGATGCCTGTCGCGACGCGCAAGCTGGCCGCACCAGCCGCCGAGAAGGAACAGCTCACCCAGCGCGAGGCCGAACTGCTGCGCTATCTCACCGAGGGCATGTCCAACCGCGATATCGCCTTGGCGTTGTCGGTGAGCGAGACCACGGTGAAATGGCATCTGAAGAACATTTTCGGCAAGCTCGCGGTGACCAACCGGGTGCAGGCGGTGCGCGCCGCGCAAGGATCTGCAGGCGCCCATACCCCTCCGAAAGGAGGGGCATAGATAAGAGGCGCGACCCCACTTTCGGGTCGGGCCATCTGATCGTTAGCCTGCTAGCGTCACCTGGTTTTCAGAGGACGCTGCGCATGGCGACAGGCTACGTTTTTCACGAACAGCTGATGTGGCATGACACCGGCTCCAGCGCCGACATGATGCCGCCCGGCCGTTTCGTGGAACCCGGCCGGCATCTGGAATCCCCTGGCTCCAAGCGCCGGCTGAACAACCTCATCCAGGTCAGCGGCCTGTCGCGGCATCTGGTGCCGATCATCCCCGAGCCGGTCTCGGTCGACGACCTGTTGCGCGTGCACACGCAACGCCATGTCGACGATATTCGCATGCTCAGCGAACGCGGCTCCGGTTTCGCCGGGCCGCAGGCGCCGATCGGCCTCAACAGTTTTGACATCGCGCTGCTGTCGGCCGGGACCACCTATGCCGCGATGCGCGCCGTGCTGACCGGCCGCGTCGACAATGCCTATGCGCTGGCGCGGCCGCCGGGACACCATGCCGAGCCCGACCAGGCGATGGGCAACTGCCTGTTCTCCAACATTGGCGTCGCTGTCCGCCGGCTGCAGCATGAAGGCTTGCTCGGGCGCGCGGCGATAGTCGACTGGGATGTGCATCACGGCAACGGCACCGAGACGGTGTTCTATTCCGACCCGTCGGTTCTGACCATTTCCGTGCACCAGGACAATCTCTATCCGACCGGGCGCGGTGCGCTGGCCGACAACGGGAAAGATGCCGGCGAGGGCTTCAACATCAACATCCCGCTGCCGGCCGGCAGCGGCACCGGTGCTTATGAAGCGACTTTCGACCGCGTTGTCGCACCGGCACTGCGCGCCTACAGACCGGACCTCGTCATCGTCGCCTCCGGCTTCGATGCGTCCGGCTTCGATCCACTCGGCCGCATGATGCTCAACAGCGAATGCTTCAGGCGTCTCGCCGCGCGCATGGTTGCGCTGGCCGCCGAGACCTCGCAAGGGCGCCTGATGATGACCCATGAAGGCGGCTACTCCGAGGGCTATGTGCCGTTCTGCGGCCATGCCGTCATCGAGACGCTAGCCAATCACCGTACCGAAGTGGTCGACCCTTTGTCGGACCATATCGACGAATGGGCCGGGCAAGACCTGCAGCTTCATCAGGCCGCGGTGATCGATGCCGCCGAAGGCCTGCTCGCCGGCCTGCGCCAACGTCTCGCCAGTGCGGCTTGACGCGATGGATTTCGTCATCACCACGCTGCTCAATGCGCTGACGCTGATCAGTATCCTGATGCTGGTCGGGCTCGGGCTGGCGATCAGCTTCGGCCTGATGAACGTGACCAATTTGGCACATGGCGAGTTCGTCACCGTCGGCGCCTTCGCGGTCTATTTCGTCCAGAGCATGGGTGGCTCGTTCTGGCTAGGGCTGGCGGCTGCCCCCATCGCCGGCGCGGTGATCGGCTGCATCCTCGAATTCGCCATCATCCGCCATCTCTATTCCAGGCCGGTCTCAACTGTGCTTGCCACCTGGGGCGTCAGCCTGATCCTGCAGCAAGGGCTGGAACTGATCTTCGGTCTCGGCGCCAAGCCGGTGACGCCGCCTATCGAGGGCACGCTCGACCTCTTCTTCACCGTCTACCCGGCCTATCGGCTGATCCTGATCGGCATCGCCATGCTGACCTTGCTCGGCGTCATCCTGCTGATCAGCCGCACGTCCTTCGGTCTCGACATCCGCACCGTCATCCAGAACCGCGAAATGGCCGAGGGCGTCGGCATCAACACGCGGCGCACCTACGCCATCGCCTTCACCTTCGGCGCGGCCATCGCCGGGCTCGCCGGCGGACTGGTCGCGCCGCTGGCGATCGTGCTGCCGCAGATGGGGGTGAACTATCTCGCCAACGCCTTCTTCGTCGTCATTGTCGGCGGCGTCGGCTCGATCGGCGGCCTCGTCGCCGGCAGCGTCTTCGTCGGCGGGCTGACCAGCATCCTCAATTATCAGATCTCGCCGTCGCTGGCGCAGGCGGTCGTGCTGCTGGCGGCCATCGTCGCTGTCCGGCTTCGGCCCAACGGCCTGTTCAACGGAGCGTCGCGATGATCGCCCGCGACCGCAACTGGCTGCTGATCTTCGCCGCCTGCGTGGCGCTCGCGATCATCTATCCGTTCTTTGTCGGCGGGTATCAGCTGACCGTGATCCGCGACGCGCTGATCTTCGGCCTGTTCGCCGCGAGCCTCGACTTCTTCTGGGGCCGCACTGGAATCCTGTGTTTCGGCCACGCTGCGTTTTTCGGCATCGGCGGCTACATCATGGCGCTGATCACGCTCAACGATGCGATCTCCTTCGCCAGCCTGCTTGGCATCATCGGTGCGGTGGCCGGTGCGGCCTTGGTCTCCGCCATCATCGGCTACTTCCTGTTTTTCGGCGGCATCCGTGGCAGCTATTTCACCATCGTCACGCTGGCCATGGGCGTCATCTGCCAGCAGGCGGCGGTCTCCTGGAGCTCGGTCACCGGCGGCGACAGCGGGCTGATCGGCATTCCGCCGATTGCCTTCGATGTCGGCGGGCTGCACGTCGATCTCAGCCAGGACCTGCCCAGCTACATCTTCGTCTCGGCCATCGTCGCGGTGACCGTGCTGGCGCTGTGGTCGATCAGCCGTGGCCGCTGGGGTACGGTGCTGACCGCCATACAGGACAATGAAGTCCGGGCAGCAGCGCTCGGCCACAATGCGCCGTTGCGGCTGCTCGTCACCTTCGTCCTGTCGGCGGCGATCGCCGGCCTTGCCGGCGCGCTCTATGTCTGCATGGCGGGGTTGGTGGCACCGGATCTGTCCGGACTGCTTCTGTCGACGGAAGTCATCGTCTGGGTGGCGGTCGGCGGGCGCGGCACGCTGCTGGGGCCGGTGCTCGGCGCCATCTTCATCCAGCGTGCGCAGCAGACGATCAGCAGTTTCAACCCGAGCCTGTGGCCGCTATTGCTCGGCTGTGTCTTCGTCATCATCGTCTTCGTCCTGCCGGACGGCATCCTGTCGATCTACGCGCGACTGAAAGCCCTGTTCAAAGGCGGGAGGCGCGCACAATGAGCGACATCCTGCTCCAGGCCGAAAATGTCGGCATCCGCTTTGGCGGGCTGCAGGCGCTGGAGGCCCTGAACCTCACTGTACGCGACAAGGAACTCTGCTGCATCATCGGCCCGAACGGCGCCGGCAAAAGCACCTTCCTCAATGTGTTGACCGGTACGCTGCGCCCGACCAGCGGCAGCGTGCGCTTCCTCGGCCACGACATAGCCGGCCTGCCGCTGCATCGCATCGCCCGGCTCGGCATCGCGCGCAAGTTCCAGATCCCGTCCGTCTTCCCGAGCCTCTCGGTGGAAGACAATGTGAAGGTCGCCCGCTGGGGGGCGCCCTCGCCTGTGCGCCCGGTTGGCGAATTGCTGGAATTGGTCGCGCTGAGCAATCGCGCCGCCACACCGGCCGGCGAACTCGCGCATGGCCAGAAGCAATGGCTGGAGATCGGCATGGCGCTGGCAATCGAGCCGCGGTTGCTTTTGCTCGACGAACCCACCGCCGGCATGACGCCGCAGGAGACGCTGGCGACGGCCGATATGCTGCTACGCCTAAAGGGCGAGTTCTCGATCGTCGCCGTCGAACACGATATCCGCTTCGTACGGGCGCTGAACTGCGAGACGCTGGTGCTGCATCAGGGACGCCGCCTGCGCAGCGGTCCTTTCCATGACATCGAGACCGACGAAATGGTCCGCGATGTCTATCTGGGGAGGCGCTGATCATGCTGCGGACAATGGCGGTGTCAGCCGGCTACGGCCCGCTCCCGGTGCTGAACGGCATCGACCTCAGTGTCGCGCCAGGCGAAGTCGTCGGCCTGCTCGGCCGTAACGGCGCCGGCAAGACGACGCTGCTGCGCGTCATCGCCGGCGGCTTGCGAGCGAGCGGTGGCGCGGTGGTTCTCGGTGACAAGGACCTCACGAACGCGCCGGCCTTCCGCCGCGCGCGGGCAGGCATTGCGCATGTGCCGCAGGGGCGCGGGATCTTCAACCAGCTGACGGTGCGGCAAAACCTGGAGGTCGGCACCCGCGCTGCCAAGGACCGTGGCGACGGCGGCATTTCGGCCGACATCTTCGGCTATTTTCCGATCCTGCGCGAGCGCGAAGCGCAGGTCGCCGGCACGCTTTCGGGCGGCCAGCAGCAGATGCTGGCGATCGGCCGCGCGCTCTGCGGCCTGCCGTCGGTGCTGCTGCTCGATGAGCCTTCGGAAGGCATACAGCCGAACATCGTGCAGTCGATCGCCGAGCTGGTGCCGCGCATCGCGCGCAAACGCAGCATCGCGATCGTGCTGGTCGAGCAGAATCTCGATCTCGTTCTCAAGGCATCGGACCGCTGCCTGGTGATGGAGAAGGGCAGGATCGTCCATGAAGGCGCGCCGGAGGCGTTCGCCGACGAGACCCTGCTGAAGGATCTGTTGGCCCTATAAGGCGCGCCTGAAGCGCGCCTGGGAGCTTGTTGACTTGTAAGGCGTGCATGGGGCGCGCCTGGGACTGGAAGGGAACACAACAATGATAAGCAGAAGAACTGTCTTGAAATCCGGCGGCGCCGCGGCCGCTTTCGCCATGGTCGGTGCGCCGTCGGTCCTGCGCGCCGCCGACACCGTCAAGGTCGGCCTGTCGATCCCGATCACCGGGCTGCAGGCGATCCTCGGCGAGACGCTGCTCAATTGCTACAAGCTCGCCGCCGCCGAACTGAACGCCGCCAATGGCATTGGCGGGCGCCAGGTCGAGTTGTTCATCGAGGACAACCAGACCACGACCAAGGGTTCCATCGACAAGGCGCGCAAGCTCATCAACGAAGACAAGGTCGACGTGGTCATGGGCACGATCATTTCGCCGGAGCGAAGTGCTACGCTGTCGGTGACCTCGAAGGCCAAGAAGCTGTTCTTCTACCCAACCAATTTCGAGGGCGGCGAATGCAACCGCTACTTCGTCGCCACCGGCCCGATCCCGATGCAGCAGGTCGACCCGATGATGCCGTGGGTGGCCGAGACCCTCGGCAAGACCATCTACGTCATGGCCTCCGACTATGCCTGGCCGCAGAAGATGACCGAGGCGATCACGGCGGCTTACGAAAAGGCCGGCGGCAAGATCATCGGCGCCGACTACTATCCGTTCGGCACCACGGATTTCGGCCCGGCCTTCCAGAAGATCAAGTCGCTGAAGCCCGATGTCGTCTGGTCGATGGTGGTCGGCAACGACGCCGTCACCCAGCTCAAGCAGTATCGCAGCTTCGATATCAAGCAGCCGCTGATCGCACCGCTCGACGAGGTCTTCAACAAGGACGCGCTGCCGCCCGGCGTCGCGGCCGGCACCTACGCACCGCAGCCTTACTGGATGGCGCTCGACAATCCGGTCAACAAGAAGTTCATCGCGAGCTTCCGCGAGAAGTTCGGCAAGGAGAAGATGGTCAACGGCATCGGCGAAGCCGGCTACAACGGCCTGCATCTCTACGCCCTGGCCGCCGAGAAGGCCGGATCGCTGAAGGACGATGATGTGCTCAAGGCGCTGCCGACGATCGAGTTCGACGCGCCGCAAGGCAAGATCCGGGTCGATGCCAGCAACAACCACACGCTCTGCCATTCCTATGTCGGCAAGGCGGCCGCAGACGGCATCAGCTATGAGATCGCCAAGGATTTCGGGACGATCGCGCCGGCCACCCCTTACTGCAAACTGTAGGCGCTTCGGCAACAGCTCCAGGTAATCCTGACGGCGGCTTTGCCGCCGTCAGCTCGCTTGCGGCGCAGGCAGCCGCTCGCGCAATTCGTCGACAAGCACCCTGGTGTTTTCGGGATAGTCGATGGGCACGACGACGAGGTGCACGCCGCCGCCGGTGAAGGCCCGTTCCAGCGCCTGCCGCAAATCGGCGATCTCGCCAACTCTTGTCCCCTTGGCTCCGTAGGCCTCGGCATATCTGACGAAGTCGGGATTGCCGAAGGTCATGCCGAAATCCGGAAATTCGTCGACCGCCTGCTTCCAGCGGATCATGCCATAGGCATGGTCTTCGAGCAGCAGGACGACGAGATTGAGCTTGAGCCTGACGGCGGTCTCCAGTTCCTGGCTGTTCATCATGAAGCCGCCATCGCCACAGATGGCCATGACACGGCGCTGCGGATAGAGCAGTGCCGCCATCATCGCCGACGGCAAGCCCGCGCCCATCGTGGCCAGCGCATTGTCGAGCAGGATCGTGTTTGCCATGCGGGTGCGGTAGTTGCGCGCGAACCAGATCTTGTACATGCCGTTGTCGAGGGCAAGAATCCCATCCGCCGGCATCACGGCGCGCACGTCATGCACGATGCGCTGCGGCGTGAAGCGATCTTCGGTGGCGCGCGCGGCGATGCGGCTCAGAATGCCTTCCCGCAGCGGCAGCAAGGCCTGTGCATTGGGGACCTTGCCCTCGATGCGGTCGGCCAGCAGCGCCAGCGAAGGACCGAGGTCGCCGACGATTTCGGCTTGCGGGAAATAGACCTGCTCGACATCGGCTGAATGGTAGCCGACATGAATGACCTTCGGCCCCTTCGCCCCCATGATGAAGGGCGGCTTCTCTACCGTGTCGTGACCGACGGTGATGATCAGATCGGCCTGTTCGATGGCCTCGTGCACATAGTCGCGCTCCGAAAGGGCTGCCGTTCCCATATAGAGCTCCGTGCCGCCAGGCACGGTGCCCTTGCCCATCTGCGTGGTGAAATAGGGAATTTGCGTCCGCAGCACGAACTGGGCGACATCGGGAGTCACGCGCGGTCGCGACGCCGCCGCACCAAACATCAGCAGCGGACGCCTGGCTTCCATGATCATACGGGCGGCGCGATCAAGCGCGCCCGGGCTGGCCAGCGGCAGTTCGACCGGATGCGTTGGCACGAGTGCTACCGGTTCACACTCGGCCGCCGCAATGTCTTCCGGCAATTCAAGATGTACGGGGCCGGGACGCTCTTCCTGGGCGACACGGAAAGCTTCGCGAACCAACGAGGGGATCATCTTCGGCGAAACGATCTGACGCGACAGCTTGGTCAGCGGCTTCATCGCCGCGACGATGTCGACGATCTGGAAGCGCGCCTGCCGGGATGACAGGATGCCTTTCTGGCCGGTGATCATGATCATCGGCATCGCGCCGAGCAGCGCATAGGCCGAACCGGTCGAAAGGTTGAGCGCGCCCGGGCCAAGCGTGGTGATGCACACACCCGGCTTGCCGGTAAGCCTGCCATAGGTGGCGGCCATGAAAGCGGCTGCCTGCTCGTGGCGGGTCAGGATCAGCTGGATCGAGGAGCGGCGGATGGATTCGACGATATCGAGATTTTCTTCGCCCGGAATGCCGAAAATCCGCTCGACCCCTTCGTTCTCGAGGGCCGCGACGAACAGATCCGAACCTTTGGTCATGACCACCTCTCCCGCAACATTCCGTCGGCCACCTTCATATGGCATCGGAACGCGACGCCTCAAAGAGGCATCTTCGGCTGCGGGTCAGAGGCGCGCGTTGCAACTCGCCGCTTTCGGCGAGGCGAAAAGTTCCTTCGGCGCAGACCATTGGCTGATCGGTGCGCCGCGCGTGCCGGTGATCAGCGAACGCAGTTCTGACAGATAGGTCTGCACGAAGAACGAGGTCTGGCTTTCCAGCGGCGTATAGGGACCCGGCCGGTAGGCGCGCGACATGATGCCGTCGGCATTGTCCTCGGTGATCTTCTTGTCCTGCACCGTGGTGACGTCCCACATCCAGCTGATCGCATCGGCGTCGATGTCGCCATCGGCGTCCTTGTCGACGAGCCAGGTCAGAATGACGTCGGTTTCCGTGGCGCTGCGCGGTATCATCTGGAACAGCGTGACATAATCATTGGCAGCACTTGCAAACGACAGGCGTCCGAGGCGGAAGCCGCTTTCGCCACCATCATAGGCGTGACGGCCGCCCATCAGGCATGAGACCCCCTCACCTGTATTGGACAGCGTGTTGCGGCCGGATCCGATCGGCTTGCGGTGCATGGCAAACGGCATCGTGTCGAGGTCGCCAGCCTGCCACGCGCCCTTGTGGAACTCGGCATCGCCGATGACGCTGTGCCAGGCCTCGATTTCATTCTGCCACTCGACCGCCTTGTCGGCGTCGCGGGTCGCGGTCACTTTGACATGGCCGTTGACGCGGTAATATTCGGGGTGGGCCGGCCGGCAGTGATAGCATTCGAGGAAGTTCTCGAGCACCAGCTTCCAGTTCGCCTTGGTGAGATAGTTCTTGCGCGCGACGATGCGTGCACGGTCAAGGCCGTTTTCGCGCAAGCCGCCGGTCAGCCCGTCCGCGACAGGCTGGATGTCGGGCAGCGAATTGGCATCAAGGCCGCAGAACACGAGGCCGCCGAAACTCTTGCAGGGTACGCGGTGCAGTCCCAGCGCTTCCGGATCGACGCTTTCCGGTAGATCCTGCCGTGACTGCAACTCGCCGGTCAGCCTGAACGACCAGGCATGGTAGGGGCAGACCAGAAGCTTGCCGCGACCATCCTTGGCGCAGAGCCGCGAGCCGCGATGGGTGCAGACATTGTAGTAGGCCGCGATGTCCTCCTCGCCGTCGTCGAAGCGCACGACGATGATCTCCTCGTCGAAAAGCTGGCGCACGATGTAGCGGCCTTTTTCTGGGACCTCGCTGGCATGGGCGACAAGCATCCATTGACGCGGAAACCACAAGTCCCGTTCCAGCGCGAAGATGGCAGGGGCCGCGTAGAAGGCCTGTTCCAGCGACCAGTCCGGACGTTGCCGGTCGATCAGCCTGACGGTCTCGCTTCTGTCGATAGGCTGGCTGTTCGATGTGTAGGCCTGCACGGCAAACACCTTTCTGCTCGCTGGCGTTCGAATGACGTTTCGATAGAGTGTGCGATGCGGAAAGGCTTGCAGCAAATACAGAAATGATAGACATTCATATCGAAAAGGCATGAAAGCAGGTTTGGATCGTGAAAACCCTCAAGACATCGCTTCCCCTGCTGAACGCCATGGTCGTCTTCGAGGCTGCCGCCAGGCATGGCGGGCTGACGCTGGCCGCACAGGAGCTCAACATCGCACAATCGGCGGTCAGCAGGCATGTCGCCAATCTCGAGCGCCAGCTGTCGGTCGAGCTGTTCACGCGCAGAGGCAACCGCGTCGCCGTCACCGGGGCCGGCAACACGCTGGCCGAAGCGATCCGCGAGGGTCTCGGCACCATCAGGCAAGCGGTCGAGGATTTGACCGCGCACGACAGCGATACATTCGTGGTCGGCTGCAGCCACGACTTCGCGCAGGCATGGCTGATGCCGCGCTTCGGCCTCATCACATCGCAGGTTGCCGATGGCCGGGTGCTGCTGCAGACATCCACCGACTACAGGGATTTCGACCAGCCTGAAGTGGCATTGTCGATCCGTTTCGGCGAAGCCGGGCAATGGCCCGACTTCGTGACCGAAAAACTGCTCGAGGGTGAGTGGTTCCCGGTTTGCGCGCCGGCGTTCCTGGCGCGTTATCCGGCGCTCGCCTCGGAAGAGCCTGAGGCTTTCCTGGCAGTGCCGCTGCTGCATCAGGTGACGCCGCCGGGCGCGATCGACAGTTGGCAATCGTGGGTCGGAACCGACCGGAAACTCGACGGACCTCGGTTCACCGGCTACATGTCGATGATACACGAAACCATCGCCGGGCGCGGCGCGGCGCTCGCCTGGGCGGGATTTGCCGACGAGCATCTGCGCCGCGGCCAGCTCGTCCGGCTGACCAAGACCTCGCGGCGCCACGCCGGCTCCTTCCACATCGTCATGAGGAAGAACGCCGGCCCGGTTGTCAGGGCGGTGGCGCAGGCGCTGCTCGGCAGCGTCGGCGACAGCTTGCAGGCAAGCGCCGGGGGCAGCTGACGATCAGGCCTCGCGACCAAACCGCGACGCCTCGTGACGCGCGCCCCAGGCCGGCATGGCGGCCTCGATCTCGGCTTCCGACTTGAAGGCGTTGGAGGCGTAGCGATCGACACGGAACCGCTCGACGGAAACGAACGGGGTCTGCCCGAGAACCAGTTCGCAAGAGAGCCGGCCAAGACCCGGTCCATGGGTGACGCCGCTCTCATTGTCGCCACCGACGACCACGATATTGTCGCTGCCGGGGACTTTGCCGACGATAAGGTTGTTGTCGGGCGTGTAGCACGGCACGCCTTGCGCCCAGCTCGCGATCGTCGAACCGCGCAGCGGCGGGAACACCGTCTGCAACTCGGCAAGCTCCTGCTCGGAGGTTTCCTGCATCAGCCCGATATTGTGCGGCTGGCCGGGTTCGATTTCGCTGTCGTTCGTCTTGTTGAGAGGTTTGTAGTGCCGGCCGGTTCCCCACATTATGGCGCCGAATGTCTCGCGCAGCCACAGCCGCAATTCGCGGCACTGGACGGTGGGAATGGTCGATGGCAGCCCACGGTCGTCGGTGACGATGCGCGTTGCAACGACGCGCAGCAGCGGCAACTGCCAGCCAAGGCCTGACAGGACCTGGTTGTTCCAGGCGCCGGCGGCAACAATCACGCCATCAGCCTCAAGACCGCCCTGGTCGGTCTCGATCGTCACCCGGTCGCCGGCATCATGGACGGCAGTCACGCGTGTGTTGCTGCGGAAGACGCCGCCGAGCTCGCTGATCTGGCCGGTCAGCACCCCCATCGCCAGCTTGGTGTCGAGCTGGATGCCGTGCGGATTGTAGGCCGCCGAATGGACCCGGGCCGGATCGATGAGGCCCTGCATCTTCTGCCCGATCTGCACGGCGTCCAGGTCCTGCATTTCCGGCGGCGCATAGGGAGAATCCAGCACCGGGCGGACGAAGCGTTCGCGCCCGTCCTCGGTCAGCGCCATGATCAAGGTGCCGTTCGGCCGATAACCAATCTCGGCGCCGACCTCGTGCAGCCTGCGATAGAAATCGAGGCCATATTGCTGCAGCTGAAAGCCCTCTTCACCGAGCGGGATCATGCCGGCGGACCAATGGGAGACGAAGCCAGCACCGGCGCTTGTGGTTGCGGCACCCGGCTGGCCGGCATCGATGACCGTCACCCGGCGCACGCCGGACCGCAGCAGATGGAAAGCCGCGCTGCAGCCGATGATGCCGCCGCCAATCACCGCGATATGCCTGCTATCGCTGCCGCCATGGCTTCCGTTTGAACTCATCTTTGTTCTCCCTTTTGCCGATGTTCCGGTCGGAGCGACATACAGCGACGGCGACCATACAGGCTCGTCCCGGACTGTCTAGACACATGTGTCTGTGGCCTGATACTTGATGCGCACTGCATCTGGATCACACGTCCGGAACGCCGCTTGATCCGGCTTTCCGTTGTGTTGTGTCGCCGAGAGAGCGAGGAAAAAGTGAGCGTTTCGACAGCCGCCCAGGCCATTTTCGACAGTGAAATCATATGGGACGCGCATTCCGGCTTCATGCCGGACCCGGCGGCGGACCTGAACAATCTGCAGATCTGGCGCGACGCCGGCATCGACTATCTGTCGATCGATGTCGGCTTCGACCTGTTGCCCTGGGAGCAGACCGTGCGGACGCTCGCAAATTTCCGCCACTGGATCCTTGCCAATCCCGAGCACTACACGCTGGTCTCCTCCGTCGCGGAAATCCGCAAGGCCAAGCTTGAAGGCAAACTGGCGATCACCTTCGACATCGAGGGCATGAACGCGCTCGACGGCCGCGTCGAGATGGTCGAGTTCTATCACCATCTGGGCGTCCGCCAGATCCTGTTTGCGTACAACAGGAACAATCTGGCCGGCGGCGGTTGCCACGATGTCGAGACCAGCCTGACGGCGTTCGGCCGCGAGGTCATCGACGAGATGAACCGTCTCGGCATGTTCGTCGACGTCACCCACACCGGCTATCGCACCTCGATGGAGGTGATGGAATACTCCAACCGGCCAGTCATCTTCTCGCACTCCAACGCCAAGGCCTTGTGCGGCCATGGCCGCAATATCACCGACGAGCAGATCAAGGCCTGCGCGCGCACCGGCGGCATCGTCGCGATCGTCGGGCTCAATCGTTTCCTGGGAGAGGGACGCACGGACTCGGACAGGCTGGCTGACCACATCGAATATCTCGTCGACCTGGCTGGCCCAAATCATGTCGGCATCGGACTGGACTACGCCTTTCCGGTTGATGTCAAAGGCATCGACCGCATCATTTCCGACAATCCGCAATTCTGGCCCAAGAGCGAATATCCGGAGGGGGCGACGACCTACGCGGCTCCAGGTCAGATGCGCGAACTGACCGAGGTTCTTCTGCGCCGCGGCCAGTCCGAGCAGACCGTGCGCGATGTCCTGGGCGGCAATTTCATGCGCCTGGCGGCTGAAATCTGGAAGTGAGCGGCGGCCGAGAGGCCTATCTCCGCTACAGCTCTTGATCCAGGCCCCACCGAATGGCGGGCCAGGCCATATCGTCTGCGCGATCACATTCCGCCCGTGACTTGCCCAAGTCGACGCGCCGGCGGCGGTCGGAACAGATGTCGAGATTTTCCGCAAGATCGTCCGTATCCAAGATTCGGACGTGCCGGCAAAATTTTCGCTAGACATAGATGTCTATTATTAGCAGTTTTAGCGGACCGACACATTCGGCCCGGCTTGGAGAATGGCCTGCGGCCTGAAAACAAGACAACGAAAACAGCTGAGGGGTAGAGCATGTCCATTCTAGCCGACACCAGGGTTTCGCGCCGCAGCCTGCTCGCCGCAGCCGGCGCTTTCGGCCTCGCCTCAATGGTCAATCCAAAAGTTTCCTGGTCGAGCGACGGGCCGATCCTCAAGGTGCGCTCCTACGCCGACATCCAGACGCTCGACCCTTGCTTCCGGCTGGCGGCGCCTGAAGGCGACATCACCAGCGTCATCTTCGCCGGCCTCGTCGTCACCACGCCTGGCGACAGCTGGGGCTGGCGGCCGATGGCGGCGGAAACGATCAAGCAGCTCGATCCGCTGACCGTCGCCTTCCAGCTGCGCGACAATATCGGCTTCACCGATGGCTACGGCCAGATGACGGCCGAAGACGTCAAGTTTTCGATCGAACGCATCGCCGACCCAGCCAACAAGAGCCCCTATTCCGGCGACTGGGCAACGCTCAAGGAAGTCGAGGTCAAGGACAAGCTGTCGGGGCTGATCCACCTGAAACAAGCCTTCGCGCCGCTGTGGACGTCGACTTTGCCGACGCCGTCCGGCACCATCCTGTCAAAGCGCGCCATCACCGAGCTCGGTGGCAAGATGGGCGTCAAGCCAGTGGCTCAGTCAGGCCCCTACATCCTGAAGGAATGGCTGCCCAAGCAGCGCACGGTGCTGGTCCGCAATCCCGACTGGAAGTACGAGCAAGGTGCCTTCGCGGAAATCCACATTCATCCGATCGAGGACGAGAAGACCGCCGAACTCGGCTATGAGGCCGGCGACCTCGACTACACCTGGACCGCGGTCTCCTCGATCTCGCGCCTGAAGCAGACGCCGCCGCCGAAGACGACAGTGGTGGAGAAGCCTTCGCTGGCCTTTGTCTGGCTCGGCATGAACCAGGATGTCGCTCCCTTCAACAATCTCAACATGCGCCGCGCGGTTCAGTACGCCGTGGACCGCAAGGCGGTGGTCGATGCTGCCTATTTCGGCGCCGCCGCAACCGCCACCGGCATCATCGCGCCCGGCCTGCCCGGCCATCGCGAGAAGAACCTTTTCGATTTCGACCCAGACCGCGCCCGCGACATGATCGCCAAGGAGGGGCTGGCCGGCACGACGATCACGCTCGACATCCTCAACAAGACCGAGCGGCTGACCGCGGCGCAGGTCGTGCAGTCGAACCTGCAGGATGTCGGCCTCAATGTGGAGATCAAGCAGAACGACAGCGGCACCTTCTGGACGCTTGGCGCCAAGGAAGGCGACTACTGGAAGAAGCTGCAGATGATCATCAGCCGCTTCTCCATGCAGCCGGATCCGAGCTGGGCGACTGCCTGGTTCACCCGCGACCAGATCGGCGTCTGGAACTGGGAGCGGTTTTCCAGCGAGGAATTCGACAAGCTCAATGCCGAAGGCATGGTCGAGCTCGACCCGGCGAAACGCGATGTCATCTACAAGAAGCTGCAGGACCTGATGGAGGAGAACGGCAACTACGTTTTCCTGACGCATGAGGTCACCGGCATCATGAATCGAGACACGCTTGTGGCCGGCCTGAAGCCGAACGGCGAGCCCGTGTTCACCGGCTTCAAACCGGCATGATATCGGAGGGCGGGGCTCGCCCCCACCAAAGACCGTCCGACAGGTACCGAAAATGATCCGCTACGCCCTCAAGCGTCTGTGGCTTGGCGCCATCATCATCAGCGTCGCTATGATGATGATGTTCGCCATGGTCTACCTCATTCCCGGCGACCCGGCCTCCGTCGCGCTGGGGCCACGCGCGACGCCGGAGATGATGGAGGCGCTGCGCGTACGCATGGGCCTCGACCAGCCGGTGTGGCGGCAGTTCCTGCACTTCTACGGATCGGTCCTGCGCGGTGACCTGGGCACCGAGGTTCTGTCGAACCGGCCGGTGCTGGACGTGGTGATCGAGCAGCTTCCGTTCACGCTGGCGCTGGTGGTCGGCGGCATCACCTGGTCGGTGGCGCTTGGCATCCCGCTTGGCTGTATCGCCGCGGTGCGCCGAGGCGGCTTTGTCGATCAGGTGATCGGGGTTCTTTCGGTGGCGATGATCGCGGTGCCGTCCTTCGTCGTCGCCATCTATTCGCTGCTGGTGTTCGCGGTCGCACTGCAATGGCTGCCGGCGATCGGCGCCGGCGAACCGGGCGACCTCGCCAGCCGGCTCCAGCACCTCATCCTGCCGTCGCTGGCGGTCGGGCTTGGCTGGATCGGCTACATCTCGCGCATGGTGCGCGCCTCGATGCTGGAGACGCTGGAGGCCAGCCATATCCGCACGGCGCGCGCCTTCGGCCTGACAGAGCACCGGATCGTCTACACCTACGCGCTGCGCATTGCCGTGCTGCCCACGATCACCCTGCTCGGCGTCGGCATCGGCCACATGCTGTCGTCTTCCGTTTTCGCCGAAATCGTCTTCGCCCGCCCCGGCATCGGCAAGCTGGTCTATGAGGCGATCTCGGTGCGCAACTACCCCATCGTCTCCGGAGCCGTGCTGGTCACCACGGTCTTCTTCGTCCTCGTCAACGTAGCGGCCGACATTCTGGTCGGTATCTTGGATCCCCGTGTCAGATCAAGTTTCAACTGAGCTGTCTTCCGGCGGCAGCCGGTTGTCCGGATTGTGGCGCACCGTGCGCGGCATCATGCGCGAGCCGCTCGGCGCCGTCGGCCTGACGCTGGTGACGCTGGTGGTGCTGTCGGCGGTGTTTGCCAGCGCGCTGACCAGCTATGCGCCGAGCAAGATATCGCCGGCCGAACGCTTCGCTTCGCCGAGCCTGCTGCATCTGCTCGGCACCGACCACCTCGGCCGTGATCTTCTGACCCGGGTGCTCTATGGCGGGCGCGTCGCGCTCTTGATCGCGCTGGGCGCGACAGCGGTGTCGCTGGTCGTCGGCGTGGTGCTCGGGCTGATCGCCGGCTATGGGCCGCGCTGGCTCGACAATGTGCTGCTGCTGATCTTCGACGCCGTGAAGAGCTTTCCCACCGTCATGCTGGCGCTGACGCTGGTCACCCTGTTCGGCCCCTCGCTCTATGCGGTGGTGCTGGTGGTGATGCTGGTCAATGTGCCGGGCTATGCCCGCATCATCAGGACGCAGACGCTGGTGCTGAAGTCGGCCGAACATGTCATGGCGGCGCGCTCGATGGGCGCCAGTGCCGGCCGTATCCTGCGCGTCCATATCCTGCCCAACATCATCGGCCCGATCCTGATCCTGATATCGATGGACATTCCCGTGGTGGTGGCGATCGAGGCCGGCATGAGCTTCCTCGGGCTCGGCGTGCGGCCGCCAACGCCGAGCTGGGGCGCGATCCTCAATGACGGCTTTGCCAACATCCGCGATTCCTACTGGATCGTGATTGCCGGCGGCCTGCCCATCGTGCTGACCACACTCGGCTTCACCTTCTTCGGCGAGACGCTGCGCGACCTCTTCGATCCCCGGCTGAAGGGGCGGTCATGACGGTTCTCGCGATCAAGGATCTGAGCGTCGCCTTCCACACCGAGAGTGGGCGACTGGAGGCGCTGAAGCAGGTGAGTTTTTCCGTGCCGGCCAACCGCAGCGTTGGCGTGGTCGGCGAATCCGGCTGCGGGAAGTCGACGCTCATCAACGCCATTCTCGGCCTGCTCGCCGACAATGGCGAGATATTATCGGGCGACATCATCTTCGAGGGCGACAAGAACCTTGCCCGGCTCGACCCCACCGCGATGCGCGGCCTGCGCGGGCAAAGGATCGCCACCGTTTTCCAGGACCCGATGGGTGCGCTCAACCCGGTGCTGTCGGTGGGGCGGCAGATGCGCGACATCCAGTATCGCTCGGGTCTGTCGAAGCGGGACAAGGATGCGCGCTCGGTCGCCATGCTGCGCAAGGTTCGCATTCCCGATCCGGAAAGCCGGCTGACGCAGTTTCCGCACGAATTCTCCGGCGGCATGAAGCAGCGCATCGCCATCGCCATGGCGCTGATGATGGAGCCAGCGCTGCTGATCGCCGACGAGCCGACCACGGCGCTCGATGCGACGCTGGAGGTGGCCACCATCGAACTGCTCAAGGATCTGCAGCGCGACATCGGCTGCTCGGTGCTGTTCATCTCGCATCATCTGGGCGTGATCGCCGAACTCTGCGACGAGATGATCGTGATGTATGCCGGCGAGGTGGTGGAAAGCGGCACGACCCGCGAGATCTTCCACGACGCCCGCCATCCCTACACGCAGAAGCTGCTGGCCTGCGATCCCGCCCGGCTGTCGCAGCGTGTGCCCCGGCTGCCGACGATTGCCGGGACCTTGCCGGACCTGCGCCGCCGACCAAGCGGCTGCGTCTTCCAGCCGCGCTGCGATCGCGCCGACGCCCAATGCCTGACGACGCCTCCCAACGCCCCTGTCGGCGGATCTCATATCGCCCATTGCTGGCACGCGGACGTTCCACTGGGGGCCATGAGCGCATGAACGAAGACCTGCTCCGTGTCAGCGACCTGCGCGTCTCGTTTCGGGTTGGCGGCCTGTCCGCCAGGCTCGCGGGGCGGGCCACCGAAATCGAAGCGGTCTCCGGCGTCAGCTTCACGCTTCAACGAGGCAGCACCTTCGCGCTGGTCGGCGAATCCGGCTCGGGCAAGACGACGCTGGCGCGCACCCTCAACGGTCTTCAGCCGGTGAAAGCAGGCACGATCGTGTTCGAAGGACAGGAACTGCAAGGCCTGTCCAACGCCGCGATGAAACCGGTGCGGCGGCGCATGCCGATGATGTTCCAGGATCCGGTCGGATCGCTGTCGCCGCGGCTCAGCGTGCGCTCGCTGCTGTCGGAGCCTTTCGTCATCCACGGTTTGTCGGATCGCGATCTCAACGCTGAAGTCACACGGCTTCTTGCGCTGGTCGGTCTGCCGCGCGATTTCGCCGACCGCTACCCGCACCAGCTATCCGGCGGCCAGGCGCGCCGCGTCGGCGTTGCGCGGGCGATCGCGCTGGACCCGGTGCTGGTCGTCGCCGACGAGCCGACCGCCGGCCTCGACGTCTCCGTGCAGGGAGAGGTGCTGAACCTGCTCAACGACCTGCGCGACCGCATGGGCCTGTCGATGCTGATCATCACCCACAATCTGCATGTCGTGCGCCAGATCGCCGACCGCATGGCGGTGATGTATCTCGGACGCTTCGTCGAGCAGGGCGAAACCGAAGCGATCTTCCGTGCCCCGCATCATCCCTATACGGCGGCCCTTCTGTCCGCCAACCCCGAGCCCGATCCAGATCGGGTGCACCAGCGCATCACGCTGCCGGCTGACGTTCCGTCCTTGCTGGCGCGCCCCTCAGGCTGCGAGTTTCACACACGCTGCCCGCAGGCCGAGGGCCGTTGCGCGCTGGATGTCCCCGTCCCGGCCTCGGTCGGCGACAGCCGTCTAACCTGCCATTTCCCGCTGAACACATAAGGATCGCCACCGGCGCAAGTGTCGGCCGGGGCGTTGAGAGGAGCCGCCATGCAAGATATCCGCATCGTCACCGATTTCCCGCGCAAAATCCGCGAGATCGAGAATTTGTGGATTCCGATGCCGGATGGCGTCAAGCTGGCGGCGCGTGTCTGGCTGCCGGAAGACGCGGAGAGCGATCCCGTGCCGGCGATCCTCGAATATTTGCCCTATCGCAAGCGTGACGGAACGGTGGAGCGCGATGCGCTGACGCATCCCTATTTCGCCGGTCACGGCTATGCCGGCGTGCGGGTCGATATGCGCGGCTCGGGCGACAGCGAAGGGCTGTGCAAGGGTGAGTATCTGAAGCAGGAGCAGGATGACTGCCTGGTGGTCATCGAATGGCTGGCGAGGCAATCCTGGTGCTCGGGAAGCGTCGGCATGATCGGCATCAGCTGGGGCGGCTTCAACGGGCTGCAGGTCGCGGCCCGCCGGCCGCCGGCGCTGAAAGCCGTCGTTTCGCTGTGCTCGACCGACGACCGCTATAACGACGACGTGCATTATCTCGGCGGCGCGATGATGTGCGACAATCTGATGTGGGGAACCACCGCCTGGGCCATCGCCATGACCCCGCCCGACCCGCTCATTGTCGGCGACCGCTGGCGCGATCTTTGGAAACAACGGCTGAATGGCAATGGCATCTGGATGCAGGACTGGTTTGAACACCAGCGCCGCGACGATTTCTACAAGCACGGTTCGATCTGCGAGGAATATTCCGATGTCGAAATCCCGGTCTACGCCGTCGGCGGCTGGGCCGACGGTTATCCCAATCCGATCTTCCGGATGCTGGAAAAGCTAAGCGGTCCCCGTAAAGGGCTGATTGGACCCTGGGGCCATAAATATCCGCACTTCGCCATGCCGGGACCGCGCATCGGCTTCCTGCAGGAGTGCCTGCGCTGGTGGGATCAATATCTCAAGGGCATAAACACCGGCATTGCCGACGAGCCGATGCTGCGCGCCTGGATTCAAGATCCCGCACGGCCGGCAGCGATCTATGACGAGCGACCCGGCCGCTGGGTCGCGGAGCCGGCATGGCCGGGGCCGGGAATCGGCGAAAAGGTGCTGAACCTTGCGCCGCATGTGCTGAGCGAGGCCAGGGGCGAAGACACGATCCTGGAGATTTCATCGCCGCAGACGGCCGGCCTGTCGTCCGGCGCCTGGTGCGGTTATGGCGTCATGCCTACCTTGCCGGTCGACCAACGCACGGAAGAAGGCAATGCCCTGATCTTCGAGACGGCGCCGTTGACCGAAGCGGTCGAGATCCTCGGTTTTCCCGAATTCGAGGTCAAGCTCTCCTCCGACAAGCCGGTTGCGCTTCTGTCCGCCACGCTGTCGCAAGTGTTCCCGGAAGGTGCTGCCTCGCGCATCAGCTACGGCATCCTCAATCTGAGCCATCGCAACGATGATCTGGACATCGTACCCATGGTGCCGGGCCGGGCGGAGACCGTCCGCATCAAGCTGCGCTGCTGCGGGCAGCGTTTCGAGGCTGGCGAGCGTATCCGGCTGGCACTGGCGACATCGCATTGGCCGATCGTCTTTCCGACCGCCGAGCAGGCGACGCTGTCGATCCATTGCGGGGACAGCCGGCTGATCCTGCCGGTGCGCGCGCCGCAGAAGCTGGACGACACGCTGGGGGCCTTCCTGGCTCCGGAAAGCGCCGCGCCGATGGAGCAGGAGGTTCTGGCCAAGGGCGACGGTTTTCAGCGCTCGGTTTCGACAGACCAGGTCACCAGCGAGACGGTCTACCAAGTCGTCAATGATGGCGGCACGGTGCGGCATCCGCATACGGGAATCGTCCTTTCAGCGAAGCATGTCGACCGGTTCTCCATTCACCCCGACGACCCGACCTCGGCGGTCGGCACCTGCACCTGGGAAAAATCCTATGGCCGCGGCGACTGGCAGGCGCGCCTTTCAGTGACGGCGACGGTGCGCGCGCTGCGCGACGTCTGGCGGATCGAGACCCACATCACTGCCCATGACGGAGACGAGCGGATCGTCGACCGCAGCGAGGTCAAGGAGTATCGGCGCGATCTCAACTGAGCGGCGGCGATTGGCAATCAGGCCATCGATTTCGGCAAGGCGACGGCCAGCGCATCGACGGCCAGCCGCACCTTCAGCGGCAGATGCGGTGTCTGCAGCCAAAGCGCGTGGCAGTCGTAGAGATATCGCGGCTGGTCCGGCAACAGCGCCATCAGCGCGCCGGCCTGAATGCGGTCGCGTACCAGCCACCAGGGCAGCCAGGCCAGCCCCATGCCGTCGGCGGCCGCGTCAGCGATGGCATCGAGATCGTCGAGCCGCAGCCGTCCGGTTGGCGTGATCTCGAGCGTGGGTTGCCCCTCGCGCACAAACAACCACGGGTGAACGACCTGGCCGAGCCGGCGGTAGACAATCGCCTGATGGTCGGCGAGATCCTCGATCCGCTGCGGCTCGCCATGAATTCTGAGATAAGAGGGTGCCGCGCAGACGACCATGCCCTGACGCGCGACGCGACGCGCAATCACCCCCACCTTGTCGTCAAGAGTGCCGGTGCGGATTGCGAGATCGTAGCCGTCCTCGGCAAGATCCGCCAAGCGGTCGGTGAGCGACAGGTCGAGTTCCAGCATCGGATATTGATGGGCCAGCTTCAGCAACACGGGGGTCACGCAATGGCGCCCGAAATGCGCCGGCATGGTGACCCGCAGTTTTCCACGTGGCTCCGAAAACTGTTCGGCGGCGAGCGCATCGGCGGCTTCGGCCTCGGCGAGCACCACCCGACAGCGTTCATAGTAAGCGCGGCCGAAGTCGGTCAGGCTCTGCCGTCGCGTGGTCCGGTTGAGCAGCCGCACGCCCAGCCGCTCCTCAAGAAACCGGACATGCTTGCCGACCATCGGTCCGGAGAGATCAAGCGCGACCGCCGCGGCCGCGAACGAGCCGAGATCGACCGCCTTGACGAACACGGCCATGCTCTCAAGCCGATCCATATTCAGAACTCCTGGTTTCTACTGTTCTTCTCTTACAGCCATTTATCCCTGGCAAGACCGGCTGCATAGCTCATTCGGTTCAGATGATTTGGAGTATCCGAATGACACGCGTAGTTCGCTTTCACCAGCATGGTGGCCCCGAGGTTCTGCGCATCGAGGATGTCGCGCTTTCCCCACCGGGTTCGGGCGAAGTTCAAATCCGGGTCAAGGCACTCGGCCTCAATCGCGCCGAAGCGCTGCTGCGCGCGGCTTCCTATATCGAGACGCCGACGCTCCCCTCGGGGCTTGGCCTCGAGGCAGCGGGCGTCATCGAGGCTATTGGTGTCGGCGTGAAGGATTTCGCGCCGGGCGACAGCGTCAGTGTCATCCCGCCGCAATCGATGATCCGCTGGCCGGCCTATGGCGAGTTTGCCACCTACCCCGCCGGACTTGTCGTCAAGCATCCGCCGTCGCTCGACTGGCAGACGGCAGCGGCCGTCTGGATGCAGTATCTCACCGCCTATGGCGCGCTGATCGATATCGCCGGGCTGCACAGCGGAGACCACGTGGTGATCACCGCAGCCTCGAGCAGCGTCGGGCTTGCGGCAATCCAGATCGCCAACAGGGTCGGTGCAACAGCGATTGCGGTGACGCGGACATCGGCGAAGAGGCAGGCCCTGCTCGATGCCGGCGCGGCTGAAGTCGTCACCTTGGCCGAGGAGGATTTGGCGGCACGGCTGAATGAGATCGCAGGGCCTGAAGGCGTGCGCGTCGTGTTCGATGCGATCGGCGGCCCGATCTTCGAGCCACTCACAGCGGCCATGTCGCGTGGCGGCATCCTCATCGAATATGGCGGTCTCAGCCGCGAGCCGACGCCATTCCCGCTGCCAGCGGTGCTGAGCAAGACGCTGACACTGCGCGGCTACCTCGTCCACGAGATCACCGGCAACCCTGTGAAACTCGAGGCCGCCAAGGCGTTTATCGTCGAAGGTCTGGAGCACGGAACGCTGAGGCCGATCATCGACAGGACCTTCGCGTTCGACCAAATCGTCGAGGCGCACCGCTACCTGGAGTCGAACGAGCAGTTCGGCAAGATCGTAGTGACGATCTGAGATCGTGGTGACGATTTGAATCGTGGTGACTGCCTGAGCAACGCTGGCGAACAAATCATTCTTGCAGGGCAATATCGACCTTGAAGCCGCGGCTTTGCATCCCTAACTGTTCGGTGCGGGCCGGGCCCCTCTGACTGTCGCTTTTGGCGATTGTGATGTCGGACCGCTTTAACGGGCCCGTTTCCATTCTTTCGGTCAAGCGGGCTCATTCCTTTCGGTTTGGAGCCCCGTATGACATCTACTTCCCTCCTCGGTATGGTTTGCCCCTCCTGCCGCGTCGCGCTCGTGATGAGCGAACGCCAGGGTATCGAAATCGACTACTGTCCGCAGTGCCGCGGCGTCTGGCTTGATCGAGGAGAACTCGACAAGATCATCGAGCGTTCCGGCAGGGAAGCGGCGCCCGCGCCGCAGCCACAGCCGGCAGCATTCTCCCAGCCACAACATGGCCAGAGCCGCGATGACGATTATTCCCGCTCGCACGGTCACCGCTATCCAAAGCGGAAGAAATCATTCTTCGAAGAGTTGTTCGACTGACCGCATGATGCCCGACATCCAGGCCGGCACTTGCTGAAACTTCCGAAACCACATCGACAAAGGTTCATCTCCGATGATTTCCCGCACCAGCCGATTTGCAGCCCTCTTTGCAGGACTGTTCCTTGCATTCTCCATGGTTGCGATGGACCATGCCGAGGCCCGTCGTGGCGGCAGTTTCGGCAGTCGTGGCATGCGTACGTTCCAATCGGCACCGCCGACCAGGACGGCCCCAGCACCGACCGCTCCGGTCGAGCGGTCGATGACGCCCAACACCGGTGTGAACAACGCGGCCCGGCAGCCGCAGGCCGGCCTGCAGAGGCCCGGCTTCATGAGCGGTTTCGGTGGAACGATGATGCGCGGCCTGTTGCTCGGCGGCCTGTTCGGCCTGCTTTTGGGTCAGGGCTTCGGCGGCCTGGCCGGCATGTTCGGTTTCCTGCTTCAGGCCTTGCTGATCGGTGGCGCGATCATGCTGGCCATCAGGTTCTTCCGCTCGCAATCCGCGCGCGGCCCCGCGCCGGCGCTCGCAGGTGCCGGCAATGCCCAGGCTTCGCGATTTGAGAACCGCTCAACGGCAGGGCAGCAGACTGCAGGCTCCTTCACAATTCCCGGTTTCAGCGGCGGTTCAGGTGGAGGCTCTCCGGCCGCCGCCTCCGAGGAGATCACGCTGGCCCAGACGGATCTCGACGCATTCCAGCAGCTGCTGACCGATGTCCAGGAAGCATTCGGGCGCGAAGACCATGCCGCTCTGCGCCGGGCGGTTACACCCGAAATGGTATCCTATCTTTCGGAAGAGTTGGCCGACAATGCCCAGAAAGGTCTCAGGAACGAGGTGACTGATATCACCTTGCTGCAGGCCGACATCGCGGAAAGCTGGCGCGAGGATGAGCGCGACTACGCCACAGCCGCCTTGCGCTACGAATCTCGTGACGTGACGCGCGAACGGGCCAGCGGCAAAATCGTCGCGGGCGACGATGATCATCCGACAGAGACGACCGAGCTGTGGACTTTCGTGCGTGAGAATGGATCGAACTGGAAGCTCTCGGCAATACAACAGGCTTGAGCCTCGGGCGATTTTTGTGGGCGTTCAGCGCACGATCTTGACGCACATCGGCGTGCCGATCTCGATGGCGCGCCCGGTGTCGGTCAGTATGCCGCTGTCGGCGTCGCGGGCGAAGATCGAAATGCGGTCGCCATTCTGGTTGGCGGAAAACAGATGGCCGCCTGACGGCGTCAGCGCCAGGTTACGCGGGGTCGCGCCGCCGCAAGGGATATAGCTGACGAGGCTGAGCGACCCTGTCTGCTGGTCGACCGCCATGATGACGACGCTGTCATGGCCGCGGTTGGAGCCGTAGACAAAACGGCCATCCGGTGAGATCTGGATATCGGCGCAGTGGTTGCTGTCGCGTGCCTCGGCCGGCACCGCCGGCTTTGCGTCGATGATCGAGAGCTTGCCGGTGGCTTCGTCCAGCGCCATCGACACGATGGTCGAATCCAGTTCGTTCATGACGAAGACGAAGCGTCCGTTCGGATGCAGTGCGAGGTGGCGTGGACCGGCGCCGGATGGCAAAGCGGATTCGGTTAGCTTGGCCAGATTGCCCTCGCGCTCGATCCGGTAAGACACCAGCCGGTCGATGCCGAGGTCGGCGACGATGGCTGTTCCCCCGCCGATGGTTTCGGTGACGCTGTGCGCATGCGAGCGTTCCTGCCGCGCCACATTCGGGCCGCTGCCCTCATGCGAAACGCTGGCGAGCGGCGCCGACAAGGCGCCGTTCTCTTCGAAGCCATAGACAGCCACCGCGCGATCCGGGCCGCCCTCGCCCATGCCGTAATTGGCGACCAGCAGTTTTGTCCCGTCGCGGGTGATGGTGTTGTGGGCGGCTATGCTGCCGAGCGACGGTTGCTTGTTCAGATAAATGAGCGTCCCCGAAGCTCGATCGAAGCTGTAAGCTGAGACGGTGCCCTCGCGCCAGGTGAACACTTCCGAGTTGGCGTAGATCCGCGAGCCGTCCGGTGTCACCGAGAGGAAGGTCGGATTGTCGACGTCGTTGGTCTCGGCCAGTTTTCGTGTTTCCAGCGTCGTCTCGTCAAAGCTGTAGACGCTGAGGCCGACGCCCCGAGCGCCCTGAAAATACGGCGCCTCGCGGTTCAGGCTGCCGACAAAGACCAGACAATTCTCGCGCATGATTTCCTCCCCTACCCGCCTGCGCTTTGGCGCGCGGGAGCAGCCAAAATTTCGCCTGTTCACGCTTGCAACGCAACCCCATATGTGAAAATACTATTTACAAAAGAAGATTGACGGGAGGAGACGTCTTGTATTTCGACGCCTTGATGCGTTTTCCGACAGCTGTGACGTGCCCCATGCAGGTCTGGCGGTGCCGACCATGAACGATTTCGCACCTACCGTCGGCGTCGCCTCGACGCATCCCAAGAACATGCCCGGAGATCACGCCGCGCTGCCGGTGTGGAATGCCGAAAACTGGTTCTACGAGGACTGGCCCGTCGGCCAGAAGATCCGCTCGTTGCGGCGCACAATGGCCGAAGGCGACAGCCATTTGTTCAACACGCTGGTGCTCGACATCCACCCCTATGTGCAGGACCAGATGTTTGCCGAGAACGAAGGCATTTTCGGCAAGCGGCTGATCGCCGGCGCCTTTGTCTTTTCGGCTGGCCTGGGGCTGGTCGCCACCAACTGCGTCAATGCCTTCTCCTATGGCTACGACAAGCTCCGCTTCATAAAACCCGTCTTCATTGGCGACACGATCTATTCGATCCGCTCCAACCTCGACAAGAAGCCCCGCTACAAGGAAATGGGGCTGATCCGCGCCAGCTATGAGGT
This sequence comes from Mesorhizobium sp. Primo-A, assembly GCF_003997175.1. Taxonomy (NCBI): domain Bacteria; kingdom Pseudomonadati; phylum Pseudomonadota; class Alphaproteobacteria; order Hyphomicrobiales; family Phyllobacteriaceae; genus Mesorhizobium; species Mesorhizobium sp. Primo-A. Next base: position 58,148 of record NZ_RZTG01000019.1, on the reverse strand, counting down.
GTTCAAGGGCGAAGGCGAGTTGGTTCTCTATTGCGAGCATCTGCAGACGGTGAAGTACCGCAACCCGGCCGACTTCGTCGGCAAGACGGAGAAATAGCATGCCGGCAGCAGCCGAATTGCCGCTCGCCGGTCTCGTCGTCGTCGACATGAGCCAGTTCCTGTCCGGGCCCTATTGCTCACTCAGGCTGCTCGATCTCGGCGCCCGCGTCATCAAGATCGAGCGTCCGGATGGCGGCGACCTGTCGCGCCGGCTCTATCTCAGCGACACCGAGATCGGCGGCGATTCCACCATCTTCCATGCCATCAACCGGGCCAAGGAAAGTCTTGCCATCGACCTCAAGAACGAGACCGATCTCGAGGCGTTGCGCGGCCTTCTGGCCAAGGCCGATGTGCTGATCCAGAATTTCCGGCCGGGCGTCATCGAGCGGCTCGGCTTGGACTATGAGGCGGTCCGCAAGATCAATCCGCGGCTGGTCTATGCCTCGATCAGCGGCTATGGCGAAGACGGACCATGGGTCAAGAGACCCGGCCAAGACCTGCTGGCGCAGGCGCGCTCCGGCGTGATGTGGCTGAACGGCGATGAGGACCAAGGGCCGGTGCCGTTCGGTCTTGCCATCGGCGACATGCTGGCCGGTGCCGCCTGCGCGCAGGGCATTCTGGCCGCACTCGTGCGGCGCGGCATCACCGGCCAGGGCAGCCATATCGAAACCAGTCTCCTGGAAGCGCTGGTCGATTTCCAGTTCGAGGTGCTGACGACGCATCTCAATGACGGCCGCCGGCTGCCCAGGCGCTCCAGCTTCCGCAGCGCGCATGCCTATCTGTCGGCGCCTTACGGTGTTTACCCGGCCAAGGACGGATACCTCGCCATCGCCATGACGCCGATTCCCAAGCTGGCCGATCTCCTGTCGCTCAGCGAACTCGCACCCTATCGCGACAAGCCTGCGTCGTGGTTCACCGCGCGTGACGACATCAAGGCGATCATCGCACAGCGGATCGCCACCAAGACGATCGACGAGTGGCTTGATATCCTCGAGCCGGCCGACATCTGGTGCGCCAAAGTGCTGACCTGGCCGGAGATGCTGGCGAGCGAAGGGTTCCATTCCCTCGGCATGCTGCAGACTGTGACGCGCGAGGACGATGTCTCGATCCTCACCACCAGTTCGCCGCTCCGGGTCGATGGCATAAGAGCCAAGGCCGATCGGGCGGCGCCCCGCATCGGCGAGCACAGTGCCGCCATCCGCGCGGAGTTCGGCCTGTGAGTTCGCCCAAGCTCAAAGGCATGACCTGGAGCCATCCGCGTGGCTATGATCCGATGGTCGCCTGCTCGGCGCTGTGGCAGCAGAAGACCGGTATTGCCATCGAATGGGACAAGCGCTCGCTGCAGGACTTCGAATCCTTCCCGGTCGAAGAACTGGCGCGCGCCTATGACCTCATCGTCATCGACCATCCGCATGTCGGCCAGATCACGGCCGAAGGCTGCCTGGAGCCGCTGGATGTCGCCGGACGCGAGGCGGAACGCACGGCCCTTGCCTCGGGCAGCATCGGCCAGTCCTATCCGAGCTACAACTGGCAAGGACGGCAATGGGCTTTCCCGATCGATGCGGCAACGCAGGTCCAGGCATGGCGTCCGGATGCGATCGGTGCGCCACCGGCGCGCTGGAGCGAGGTGCTCGATCTCGCCCGGCAAGGCCGCGTGCTGCTGCCGCTGCGGCCGCCTCACGTGTTGATGGTGTTCTACACGCTTGCCGGGAATCTCGGGCATGCCTGCACGACCGATCCATCCGACGATCTGATCGATGTGGAGATCGGTAGCCAAGTCTTCGAGGCAATGCGCGAGATCGCAGCGCTGGTCGATCCCGCGTGTTTCGAGATGGACCCGATTGCCGTCTCCGAACGTATGGCGGAGGCCGGTTCCAGGTTCGTCTGCGCGCCACTGATCTATGGTTACGTTTCCTATGCGACGGCTGGCTTTCGGGCGAACCGGCTGGCCTTTGCCGATGTTCCGGTCATCGGTTCCGGCGGCCCGGTCGGTTCGGCGCTTGGCGGCACCGGCATAGCCGTATCAGCCTTTTCCAAAGCCAGGGATGCCGCGATCGACTTCGCCTATTGGGTCGCGAGCGGCGATGTCCAGCGTGGCGCCTATGCCGCCGCCGGCGGCCAGCCCGGCCATGCAGCGGCCTGGGAGGACCAGGCTGTCAATGAAGCGACCGGCGACTTCTATCGGGATACGCGCGCGACGCTGGAGGGTGCATGGGTGCGGCCGCGCCACGACGGCTACATGACTTTCCAGCAAGCAGCATCCGAACGCATCCTTTCCGGCATGACCTCCCGGCATCAAGCCCGACAGGTTGTTGCCGATCTCAATCGCCTGTTTCGGGAGAGTTCCCCGGTGCAGGTGTCCGGCGCTGCCGGTGGAGGAGCCTGAACCAAACCGAACGGAGGAGAACGAGATGACAGGAATGATCCGCGGCCTGCTGGCCGCAACCGCGCTTGCCTCGCTTGCAACGACCGCCTTTGCGCAGGATGTGCAAGGCGTCATCGGCGGGCTGCCGACCGAACTCAAGGCGCAATATGACGGCGCGCCGCAGAAGGTGCTGCCTTCGGCCTGGGACAATTTCACAGCGCCGCCGAAACCGTGGAAATGGTGCCACTCGGAATCCTACCAGGGCAATCCGTGGCGGGTCACGGTGACCAAGGAATTGAAGCGTCTCGTCGACGGGCTGATCGCCGACGGAACGGTGTCCAGCTTCGAGGTGTCTGATTCCAACAATGACGCCAGCCAGCAGATCAACCAGATCCGCGCCTTCATCGACAAGAAGTGCTCGATCATCACCTCGATCCCGGGCTCGGCGACGGCACTCGATGATGCGATCGACGCTGCCGCCAAAGCCGGCATTCCGTTCATCACCGCTGCCGGTTCGGTGACCAGCCCGAACGCCATCAATGTCGATTCCAACTATGCGCGCTGGGGCTACGACATGATGGCGGCGATCGGCAAGGCGCAGCCGGACGGCGCCAGCATCCTTCTGGTCGAAGGCATCGCCGGACACCCGATCGTGGTGCAGGAGCGCCAGGGCGCGGACAAGGCGCTGACTGAAAATCCGAAGCTGAAGATCTCGCGCAATGTCAATGGCAACTGGACAGCCAACGTCACCAAGACCGTGGTGCTGCAGGCGATCGCCACCAACCCGGCGCCGATCGATGCAGTGTGGACGACAGGCAGCGAAAGCCGCGTCGTCGCCGAAGCCTTCGCAGAAGCCGGCCGGCCCGCACCATTGATCACCGGCTCGATCACCGGCGATGCGCTGGGCTACTGGAAGGCCAACCCCGACAAGTACCGCTTCGAAGGCCATGCGGTGCTGCCGCATTGGACCGCGCAGACGCTGTTCCGCGTCGGCGAGCGCATGCTCGACGGGCAGAAGCCGAAGCTGAACACGCTGCTGATCCCGATCCCGCCTGTCCACACCGCCGATCTCGGTGCCTGGTACAAGGACTGCATGACGACGGACGCCGTGTCTATCTTCCCGATCCCGCCGAAAGATCCGATGCCGGAGGAATGGCTCGACGCCTATTTCTCGAACCCGGCGCCAACCAAGGGCTGGGACTATTCGAAGGTGCCCGATGCCTGTGCAAAGTGACGCCTGCTAATCTCTCAACAGGCCGGCTCCTTTCGGGGAGCCGGCCTGCCAGCATCGAAATGCGACATGCTTGAAGTCAAAACCATATCCAAACGCTATGGCGAGACGATCGCGCTCGCGGACGCATCGATCGCGTTTCGGGCGGGAACCATCCACACCATCCTGGGCGAGAACGGTTCGGGCAAGAGCACGATGGTCAAGCTGTTGTCCGGCATCGTCCAGCCGGACAGCGGCGCGATCCTCCTGCACGGCAAGCCGTTCTCGGGCGCCAACCCCTCGGCCTTCCAGGCGCAAGGCTTCGCCACGGTGTTCCAGGAGGTGCTGATCGCGCCGGATCGCAGCGTGACCGACAACATCCTGCTCGGCCTCGACGGGCTGGTCCGGCGCGCTGTGCCCCGCAACGAGCGCCGTGACCGGGCGAAAGCTGCGCTTAAGCGCTTCGCGGTCACCGACGTCCCTCTCGACATGCCAGCCGGCCTGCTGCCGCTCGCCGCGCAGCAATTGGTCGTCCTTGCTCGCGCGATCGTGCGCAACCCAAAGATCCTGATCCTCGACGAGGTCACCGCCGCGCTCGACTTCGCCGATCGCGAATCCGTTTTTTCGTTGATGCGTGCGCTTGCCGGCGAGGGCTGCCTGATCCTGTTCATCACCCACCGCATGGACGAGGTGATGTCGCTTTCGGATCGCATCTCGATCCTGCGGGGCGGCAGCGTGGTGCGCACCGAAGAGCGCGGCGCTTCGACGCCGGCTGAGCTTCTCAAGACAATGGCGCCACGTACCGCCGCGGAGCTTGCGCATGGCTGATCGCACCGCTCTCGATTTTGGTGGTCTTGCCGTTCGCGAACTCGTCATCGCGCCCGGCGCCAGCCCGATCACGCAGGCAATCGCTCCGGGTGAGATCGTCGGGCTTGCCGGCCTCGATGGTCATGGCCAGGAGCTGTTTCTCAAGATGCTTGCTGGCCTGGAACCGCCGCATGGCGGCTCGATCGAGCTCGGTGCATCGGATGCGTCCCGTAAGATCACCGGGTTTCGCAAGGCTGTCGCCAGCGGCATCGCCTATTTGCCGCGCGACCGACGCGCCAACGGCATTTTCCCGACGCAGTCGGTGCTCGACAACTTCGCCGTTTCGACTCTGTCGCGCGACACACGGCTCGGCCTGATCAGCCCGGCGGCGCGCAAGGCGCGCTACGACATCTACCGCGAAAAACTGTCAATCGCCGCACCCCGGCCCGATGCCACGATCACCACTTTGTCGGGCGGCAACCAGCAGAAGGTGCTGCTGGCGCGGGCCTTGGCGCTGGAGCCCGCGATCCTGCTCCTCAACGATCCGACGCGTGGCGTCGACGTGGCGACGCGGCATGTTCTCTACGACGTGTTTCGCGGGCTGGCGGCCGACGGCATGGGGCTCGTCATCCTGTCCAGCGAAATCGAGGAGATTCTTCTCCTGTGCCAGCGCGTGCTGGTGTTCCGTGAGAATGAAGTCGCGGCCGAGATCGCCGGCAACGCCCTCACCACCGACGGCGTGATATCAGCCATGTTCGGACGTGCGGCATGAGCCCTGTTGCGCGCCTCCTGTCCCTTGGGCGAAATTTCGGCTTCGCCGTCGTGCTGCTGGTCGTGCTGCTTGCGGTCAATCTCATCCTCAGCCCGGGACGATTCCAGCCGGGTTCCTGGGGGGCGCTGGTCGGATTGGCGGCGCCCTTGATCGGTGCTGCCATCGCCTCCACGCCTGTCATCCTCGCCGGGCGTGGCGGAATCGACATCTCGGTTGGGCCATTGATGGGCTTTGTCAACGCTTTGACGATCCAGGTGCTGTTCCTCGGCACCGGCATCTCGTCGCCCTTGGTGCTCGTTCCGGCGGCGTTGCTCGTCGGCGCGCTGGTGGGCGCGGCGAACGGCTTCCTGGCGACAATCGTGCGCATTCAGCCGATCGTCGCCACGCTCGGCACCTATCTGATCCTGACCGGCGTGACGCTGACAATCCTGCCGGCGCCGATCGGCCCAGCGCCGGCCTGGCTTAAGGCGCTGTCCGGCCCGCTGTCGATGCTGCCGCTGGCACTGATGTTCATTGCCTGGTGGCTGGTGCGGCGCACACCATACTACGACCAGCTTATGGCGGTCGGCAGCGACGACCGCGCCGCCTACACCGCCGGTGTCGATGTCACGCGCGTGCGCTTCATCGCCTATGTCATGACCGGCATCCTCGGCGGATGCGCCGGGCTGATGCTGACCGCGCTGATCGGCTCCGCCGACCCCAACATAGGGCCGACCTACACGCTGATCGCCATCGCCGCCGTAGCGCTCGGCGGCGTCAGCCTGGCCGGCGGCCGTGGTGGCGTGGCGGGTGCCGCCATCGGCGCCATCGACATCTTCCTGCTGCAGAGCGTGCTGACGACGTTCAACGTCTCGACCTTCGTGCTGCAGATCGCCTACGGCGCGATCCTGGTGCTGGCGGTGATGCTGACAGCGCTGCAGGAACGTCTTGCCATGGGGAGACGCTGACATGGTTTTGCGCCAAAACCTCTTCGCGACAACCAACGCCCGTGTCGTCGGCGCCTTCTGCGTCGCCGCCCTTCTGCACCTTGCCGGCACAATTCTCATTCCCGGCTACTCGGCGCCGTTTGCGATACGGGCCATGCTGGTGCTCGCCTCGCTGCTCGCCGTGGCCTCGATTGGCCAGACGCTGGTCGTCATCATGGGCGGCATTGACCTTTCGATCCCCTTCGTCATCGGCTTTGCCAATGTCGTGGCTGCGCAGCTTTATGGCGATGGCTGGAACTTTTTTCTCGTCTGCGGCCTGGTCGGCGCGCTGGCGCTCGTCATCGGCGGGCTGAACGGGCTGATCTCGCGCAGCCTCGACATCCAGCCGCTCATCGTCACGCTCGGCATCGGCATGGTCGTGCAAGGGCTGGTGCTGCTGTGGACAGCCGGCTTCCCGTCAGGCTCCGCGCCACAAGCGGTTTCCAGCTTCGTCTCGATCGGCGGATCGGCCGGCCCGCTGCCGGTGCCGTGGCTGGTGCCGAGCCTGGTCGTGCTGGCGGCGCTGGTCGTGCTGGTGCTGGAGCGGACGCCCTATGGCCGCCGGCTCTATGCGTTGGGCAGCAATCCGGGAGCGGCGCCGCTGGCGCTGATCGACCCGGTTCGCATGTGGGTCATCACCTATGCAGCAAGCGCCTTCTTCGCCGCTGTCGCGGGCGTGCTGCTGCTCGGCTTCACCGGCTCGGCCTATGGCGATGTCGGCCAGCCCTATCTGTTCCAGACCATCGCAGCGGTCGTCGTCGGCGGCGCAGCACTGGTCGGCGGCCGGGGCAGCTATCTCGGCACGATCGCCGGCGTGCTGGTGCTGACCGAGATCAACACGCTGCTCATCGGCCTCGGCTTCCAGCCCGCGGCAGTGCAGGCCGCGCTCGGCTTCGTCATCGTGCTGCTGGTTTCGCTCTATGGCCGCGAACGGCACGTCTCGGCAACCATCTGAAAGGACCTGTCAGTCGAGCCGCCACAGCTTGCGGGCATTGCCGGACAACAGCCTGTCGCGCTCGGCAATGCTGCAGCCCGAGAGCAATGCATGGGTCGCCGCCACCCAGGTCGACAGGCCGCCGCCTAGCGTGCAGACCGGCCAGTCGCTGCCCCAGACGACGCGGTCCCAGCCGAATGAATTGATGGTGTGCTCGACGTACGGCCGCAACGTCTCGACCGTCCAGCTGCCGGCATCGGCATAGGCGACGACACCGGAAATCTTGGCCATGACATTCGGGCGCCGGGCGATCTCGCTCATATGCTCGCGCCATGGATGTTCCCTGTTGCCCTTGATGTCGGGCACGCCGCAATGGTCGAGGACGAACGTCACATCGGGTGCCAGGTCGGCAAGCACGATAGCCTTGGGAATCTGGTGCGGCAGCACGACGAGATCGAAGGTCAGGCCGGTGCCGCCAAGCCGCTTGATGCTGTCGCGGAACACCGCACCTTCCGAGAGCTCGTCGGGCGCGACATGAAGGACGCGGCGAAAGCCCTTTACGAACGGGTTTGCCCGCTGCCGTTCGAGATAGGCCGCGAAGTCTCCTTCCTCAGGACGGCAGGACGCGATCACCCCGGCCAGCATGCTGCCGGGCTGCCGTGACAGTCCTTCCACACGAGCCGTCTCGGCTTCGATGTCGGCCGGATCGACATCGACCTCCATATGCAGCACGCGCTCGACGCCGACACGCTGCGCCTCCGTCGCGTAGTCTTCATAAGAGAAATCGCGGTTGAGCGCCGGCACGCCGGCGAGCCAGGGATAGCGCAGGGCCGAGCGATCGATGAGGTGAAGATGGGTGTCGATGATCATGGCGAGGCTCCTCCCTCTGGCTTTTCAAATCATCTCACGAGAGAATTCTTCATTCAAATAAGAATTCACACCGATGAGCCGACTGCTGATCCAGCAAGGTGCGACAGCTTTTCACACGTTGCCAGCAACAGTTCGATTGTCCTGGTGATATCGGGTGCGGAAGGCGCGTTGACCACCGTGATGTAGGGAATCGACAGCGCGGCGATCGCCTTGCCGTCGGAACTGCGCACCGGGGCCGACAGGTTGAAGACGCCGGCTGTCTGCATCGAAGCCATCATCTCGTAGCCACGGTCGCGGATCTGGTCGAGACGGGTGAAGAACTCGCTCGATTGTGCCGTCTTGTCGGTGCTGCGGACGTGTTCGGAAATCATCATCTGGCGCTCTTCCGGTGAGCGGAAGGCGAGCAGCACATGTCCCGAGCCAGTATCGAATAGACTGATATGGGAGCCGACCCGGATCGATATGCCCCAGTAGTTCGGTGCTTCCTGCTGACCGATGACGACGGCAGAACCACGATCAAAAACAACGAGTTGGTTGGCCTGCTGCGATGTCTCGGCAAGCTCACGCATCAGCGGCGTCGCATAGGAGACCAGCCGCCGTACCGGCGCGTGCAGCTGTGCCAGGCCGAACAGCTTGAGCGTCAGCGAATAGCGGTCGCCGTCGAGGCGCGTGACGTAGCCACGCCGCACCAGCCGGTCCAGCATGCGATAGAATTCGTTGGGACTGCGGTCGAGTTTCTTGGCGATTTCGGCCTGGGTCAGGCCACCGTCGACGCCCGCCAGCAGTTCAAGGATATCGAGCCCCTTGTCGAGCGCCGGTGCGCGATAGCGCTCGTCTTCGCTGTCGTCCATGGGCTCATCCTCCAGTGAATTTCGCCCGTCATATACGCAGGAACGTGCGCGGCGGAAACAAATTTCGCCTTGACGTGTCTATGAATGTTTTGTTTGTATATGAATGTAGCACTTCTTGTCATCAGACGAGTTGCGGTCGCCGGCCAAGGCGCACCCAGGGAGGATACCAATGAACAGACTGCTTTCCGGCGTCTCCGCCGGTGCATTGTTGCTTGCATTTGGTGCAGGCGCAGCCCTTGCCGGCGACCTGCCCGGCAAGTTCGAAGGCGTGACCGTCGACGTGAAGCTGATCGGCGGCCAGCAATATGAAAAGCTCTACGAACGGATCCCGGAATGGGAGAAGGCGACTGGCGCCAAGGTCAACATCCTGACCAAGAAGAACGGCTTCGATATCGACAAGGAGCTCAAGTCCGACATCGCCTCGGGCAGCACCAACTGGTGCGTCGGCTGGAACCATTCCTCCTTCGCGCCGCAATATACCGGCCTCTACACCGACCTCAGCAAGTTGCTGCCGAAGGAAGAGATCGACGCCTTCGTGCCGTCGACCATCAAGTCGGCTACCATCGACGGCAAGCTGGAGATGCTGCCGCGCGCGCAGTTCGACGTTTCGGCGCTCTACTACCAGAAGAGCCTGTACGAGAACGCCGACAACAAGACCAAGTTCAAGGCGAAATACGGCTATGATCTGGTGCCGCCGGACACCTGGAAGGAAGTCACCGACCAGGCCGAGTTCTTCGCCAACCCGCCCAATTTCTACGGCACCCAGTTCGCCGGCAAGGAAGAGGCGATCAACGGCCGCTTCTACGAGATGGTCGTCGCCGAGGGCGGCGAATATCTCGACAAGGACGGCAAGCCGGTCTTCAACTCCGAGGCCGGCATCCGGGCGCTCGACTGGTTCGTCAACCTCTACAAGGCCAAGGCCGTGCCGGCCGGCACCACCAACTATCTCTGGGACGATCTCGGCCAAGGCTTTGCGTCCGGCACTGTCGCCATCAACCTGGATTGGCCGGGCTGGGCCGGCTTCTTCAACGATCCGAAGTCGTCGAAGGTCGCCGGCAATGTCGGCGTCAAAGTCGCGCCGAAGGGTTCGTCCGGCAAGCGCACCGGCTGGTCCGGCTTCCATGGCTTCTCGGTGACCGAGAACTGCCCGAACAAGGAGGCCGCGGCTTCCCTGGTTTGGTGGCTGACCAACGAGGACAGCCAGAAGCTCGAGGCCGCCGCCGGTCCGCTGCCGACCCGCACCGCGGTCTGGGACTGGGACCTGAAGCAGGCCGAAAACGATCCTTACAAGAAGGAGGTTCTTACCGCTTTCCAGGAAGAGGCCAAGCACGCCTTCGCCGTGCCGCAGACGCCTGAATGGATCGAGATCTCGAACGCCGTCTATCCCGAGCTGCAGGCGGCGATCCTCGGCGACAAGACCTCGAAGCAGGCACTGGATGAAGCCGCCGCCAAGGCGACACAAATCCTCCAGGACGCCGGCAAGCTCTAGCAACGGCTCCCAGGGCTGCCTCCCCCATCAGCAATGGGGGAGGCGATCGCGTTGCGCGGGATGCCAGCGGTTTACGCTAACCCTTCGCGCCCAGCCAACGCACCGCCGTCCAAATACAAACACTCAAGGATTCTGATGAAGGGCTTCAAGCCATCCGCGCCATTCCTGCTGCTGCTTCCGGCCATGATCGTGCTGGCGGCGGTGGTGGTGGTGCCGCTGCTTCTGTCGCTCTATTCGAGCTTCACCCCGTTCCGCCTGACGCGGCCCGAAACGTTCTACGTCTTCATCGGCATCCGGAACTATCTTTCGATCCTGTCCAACACCGACTTCTGGTGGGCCTTCGGCCGCACGGTTCTGCTGCTGACCATCGCGCTCAATCTCGAAATGCTGCTCGGGCTCGGCCTCGCCATGCTGGTCGAGAAGGCGACGCGCGGCCAGCGCATCCTGCGCACGCTGATGATGTTTCCGATGATGTTCTCGCCGATCCTGGTCGGCTTCCAATTCAAGTTCATGTTCAACGACAATATCGGCCTGGTGAACAATGCGCTGCAGTCGCTCGGCATCACGCGAGACGCCATACCGTGGCTGATCGAGGGCCATCTCGCCTTCATCGCCATCTCGATCGCCGAGATCTGGTCGTCGACGGCGATCTTCGCCATCCTGATCCTCGCCGGCCTGCTCGCCATGCCCAAGGAGCCGATCGAGGCGGCGCGGGTCGACGGCTGCACGCCGTGGCAGACATTCCGCTATGTGACGTGGCCATTCGTCATGCCCTTCGCCTACATCGCCATGACCATCCGTTCGCTCGACGTGGCGCGCGCCTATGACATCGTCAAGATCATGACCGATGGCGGACCGGCTGGCCGCACCGAACTGCTATGGACCTTGGTGGCCCGCACCGCCTACAGCGACGGGCGCATGGGCATGGCCAACGCCATGGCCTATTTTTCGATCCTGCTGTCGATCGCCTTCACCGTCTACTTCTTCAACAAGCTCGCCGCGGCGCGCACGCAGATCGGTGCGGAGTGGTGAAGATGGACGAGAATTCTTCCGCCCGCCTGAAGCGCCGGCTGCTCGGCATCATCTATCGCATCGGCCTGTTCCTGGCGATGCTGACCATCTGCCTGCCGGGCCTGTGGATCGTGCTGTCGTCGCTGCGGCCGACGGTCGAGATCATGGCAAAGCCACCGGTGTGGATCCCACAGGAGATTTCGTTCGACGCCTATGTCGCGATGTTCTCAGGCATCGGCAAGGGCGGCATCCCGGTGATTGAATATTTCCGCAACTCGCTGATCATCTCGGTGACCTCGACGGTGATTGCGGTGGCCATCGGCATGGCAGGCGGCTATGCGTTCGCCCGCTATCGTTTTCGCGGTAAATCGAGCGTCTTCCTCGGCCTGATGCTGACGCGCACCGTGCCGGGCATCGCGCTCTCGCTGCCGCTGTTCTTCCTCTATGTGCGGCTCGGCATCATCGACACCCATTTCGGGCTGATCCTCGCCTATGTCGCGCTCAACGTGCCGTTCACCATCTGGCTGATCGACGGCTTCTTCCGCCAGGTGCCCAAGGACCTCGCGGAAGCAGCGCAGATCGATGGCTGCACCCGCTGGCAGGCGTTCTGGCAGGTCGAGTTTCCGCTCGCCGGACCGGGCATTGCGTCGGCCGCGATCTTCGCCTTCCTGACCTGCTGGAACGAGTTCGCGCTGGCCTCGCAGCTGACCCGCTCGGTGAGCGCCAAGACGCTGCCGGTCGGCCTGCTCGACTACACGGCCGAGTTCACCATCGATTGGCGCGGCATGTGCGCGCTGGCCGTGGTGATGATCATCCCGGCGCTCACCCTCACCTACATAGTCCAGAAACACCTTGTCGGCGGCCTGACCTCCGGCGCGGTGAAAGGCTGATCCCATGGCAACCGTTACCCTCACCAAGCTGACCAAGCGCTACGGCACTATTGGGATCGTGCACGGCATCGATCTCGACATTGCCGACCGCGAGTTCATTGCGCTGGTCGGCCCGTCCGGCTGCGGCAAGTCGACGACGCTGCGCATGATCGCCGGGCTGGAGGAAATCAGCGCCGGCTCGATCGAGATCGGCGGACGCATCGTCAACGATTTGCCGCCACGCTCGCGCAACATCTCGATGGTGTTCCAATCCTATGCGCTCTATCCGCACATGACGGTGCGCGAGAATCTCGGCTTCTCCCTGAAGATCGCCGGCGCCGCCAAAGAAGACATGGACCGCCGCGTCGCCGAGGCCTCGGCCATCCTCGGCCTCGACACGTTGCTCGACCGCCGCCCGTCGCAACTGTCCGGCGGTCAGCGCCAGCGCGTCGCGATGGGCCGCGCCATCGTGCGCGACCCCGATGTGTTTCTGTTCGACGAACCGCTTTCCAATCTCGACGCCAAATTGCGCACGCAGATGCGCACCGAGATCAAGAAGCTGCATGCCAAGGTGCAGTCGACAGTGATCTACGTCACCCACGACCAGGTCGAGGCGATGACGCTTGCCGATCGCATCGTCATCATGCGCGACGGTCATATCGAACAGGTCGGCACGCCCGACGAGGTGTTCCGGCGGCCCGCGACGCGCTTCGTCGCCGGCTTCATTGGCTCACCGCCGATGAATCTGCACGAGGCGACGATCGATGACGGCCAGATGGTTTTCGCCAGCGGCGAAAGGCTGCCGCTGCCCGCTCAGTTCAAGGCCAATGTCACGACCGGCGACAAGGTGGTGTTCGGGCTGCGGCCGGACGACATCTACCCGACCGGCCATGGCATCAGTTCCGGTGGCGCGGCCGATGTCCACCAGATCGAGCTGCCGATCACGGTCACCGAACCGCTCGGCAACGAGACGCTGGTGTTCGTTGAATTCAACGGCACGGACTGGGTGTCGCGCATGCTGAACCCGAGGCCACTGCGGCCGGGCGAGCGGGTCGCCATGAGCCTCGACATGTCGCAGGCGCATCTGTTTGCCACTGAGACCGGAAAGACACTGCGGAGCTGATCGGCATGGCCAGAATCGAGAAAGTCGACCTTTGCATGGTGGACCTTGTGCCCAAGGTCAAGCGCACCGACGCGATCCAGAGCTTCGTCAGTCAGGAAACGCCGATCGTCACGATCACCGATTCCGACGGTGCGGTCGGCACCGGTTACAGCTACACGATCGGCACCGGCGGTTCGTCGGTGATGCGGCTGCTCTCGGACCATCTGGTGCCGCGCCTGATCGGCCGCGATCCCGACATGATCGAGGCGATCTGGCACGATCTCGAATTCGCCACCCATGCCACGACCATCGGTGCCATCACCGCCATCGCGATCGCCGCCATCGATACAGCACTCTGGGATCTGCGGGCCAAGAAGCAAAACCTGCCTTTGTGGAAACTGGCCGGCGGCGCCAAGGATCGTTGTCCGCTTTACACCACCGAAGGCGGTTGGCTGCACATCGAGACGCAGGCGCTGGTCGACGATGCGCTGGCCGCCAAGGCGAAGGGATTTCGCGGCTCGAAAGTCAAGATCGGCAGGCCGCACGGGTCGGAGGATCTTGCCCGCCTGTCGGCGGTGCGCAAGGCGGTCGGCGACGGCTACGAGATCATGACCGACGCCAATCAGGGGTTTTCGGTCGACGAAGCGATCCGGCGCGCTGCGAGGCTGCGTGAGCTCGACCTCGCCTGGATCGAGGAACCGCTGCCGGCCGACGACATCGACGGGCATGTGCGGTTGTCGAACTCGACGCCGACGCCGATCGCCATCGGCGAGTCGCTCTACTCCCTCCGCCATTTTCGCGAGTACATGCAGAAAGGCGCCTGCTCGATCGTGCAGGTCGATGTCGGCCGTATCGGCGGCATCACGCCCTGGCTCAAGATTGCGCACGCGGCAGAGGCCTTCGACATTCCGGTCTGCCCGCATTTCCTGATGGAACTGCATGTCAGCCTGACCTGCGCTGTTCAGAACGGCCGATATGTCGAGTACATTCCGCAGCTCGACCAGTTGACCGGCAAGCGCATGCGCATCGAAGATGGCCAGGCGCTGGCGCCCGACGAACCGGGCATCGGCATCGATTGGGACTGGGACGCGGTCAAGGCCATGAGCATCGCCGAATTCACCACGGCGATCACGAAATAGGAGACTGATATGCAGCGGATGGGGATGATTCTCGGACTGAAGCCGGAAAAGGTCGATGAGTATGTTCGGCTCCATGCCGCCGTCTGGCCCGGCGTGCTGACCATGATCTCGGCCTGCAACATCAAGAACTATTCGATCTACCTGAAGCGGCCGGAGAACCTGCTGTTTTCCTATTTTGAATACCACGGCACCGACTATGCCGCCGACATGGCCAAGATGGCGGCCGACCCGAAGACGCAGGAATGGTGGGCCGTCTGCATGCCCTGCCAGGAGCCGCTGGCGACCCGCAAGGAGGGCGAGTGGTGGGCCGAGATGGATGAGGTCTTCCATCATGACTGAAGGCGGCTTCGACCCTGCCTTGCTCGTTCAATCCTGGCCAAAACCCTCAAGACCCCGGCCGATCGTCACCTTCGGCGCGGGATCGATCGTCGGCGACGCGCATTTCCCAGCCTACCGGAAGGCCGGCTTTCCGGTTGCCGGGCTTTATGATCCTGATCATGTCAGGGCTGAAAAGCTGGCCAGCCAATGGGGCGTGACGGCCTTTGGCTCGGTCGAAGAAGCGACTGCTGTCGAGGGCGCGATCTTCGACCTTGCCACCCCGCCGTCGCATCATGCCGATGTGCTGAAGTCCTTGCCTGACGGCGCGGTGGCGCTGATCCAGAAGCCGATGGGCAGCAATCTTGCCGAGGCGACCGCGATCCTCGAAATCTGCCGCGCCAGGAGGCTGCACGCGGCGGTGAACTTCCAATTGCGTTTCGCGCCAATGATGCTGGCGCTGAAGGATGCCATCGGCAAGGGCTGGCTCGGCGAGATCGTCGACTTCGACGCCTGGCTGGCGCTGGCGACACCATGGGAGCTTTGGGAATTCCTGCTCAAGGCGCCGCGCGTCGAGATCGCCATGCATTCGATCCACTATCTCGACCTGATCCGGCAGTTGCTCGGCGACCCCAGAGGCGTGCACGCCAAGACGCTCGGCCATCCCAACCATAAGGTGGCGCAGACGCGCACCAGCGCCATTCTCGACTATGGCGACACCGTGCGTTGCGCGCTGTCGATCAACCACGACCACAAATTCGGTCGCCGGCATCAGGCCTGCGAGTTCCGCATCTGCGGCACAGAGGGTGCCGCCTATCTCAAGCTGGGTCTCAACCTCGATTATCCCACAGGCGAACCGGATGTATTGGAGATCTGTCCGAAGGGCGGAACGGGCTGGATCGCCGTGCCCTTGGCCGGCGAGTGGTTTCCCGATGCCTTCGTCGGCCGCATGGCCAATGTCCAGCGCTTTGCGACCGGAGAAGATGATACGCTGATAAGCCCCGTCGAAGATGCCTGGAGCACGATGGCGCTGGTCGAGGCCGCCTACCAGTCGAGCGCGGCACCGGCGACGCCGATCGCGGAAAGACCCTGATGGAACAGATCAAGTATTTCGAGGATTACGAGATTGGCGCGTCGCGCCTAACAAGCGGCCGCACCATCACCGAGACCGACTTCATCGTCCATGCCGGCCACACCGGCGATTTCTTTCCGCACCACATGGACGCCGAGTACATGAAGACGACGCCATTCGGCCAGCGCATCGCGCATGGCACGCTGGTGTTCTCCGTCGGCATCGGGCTGACCGCGAGCGTCGTTAACCCTGTCGCCTTTTCCTACGGCTACGACCGGCTGCGCTTCATCAAGCCGGTGTTCATCGGCGACACAATCCGCACGCGCACCACCATCGCGGTCAAGGAAGACGATCCCAAGCGGCCGGGTTCAGGACGGGTGATCGAGCGGTGCGAGGTGATCAACCAGCGCGGCGACGTGGTGCTGGCGGCAGACCACATCTACATCGTCGAACGCAGGCCGGCGCAGGGCTGAGACTCGGGAAAGTCCTACGAGCCGGTAGCGCGCTTGGTAATGCGCTCCAGCCCGAGCAAGAGAACCAGCGTCGCCACGACCAGGATCATTGTCAGTGCCGCACCGGCAAAGATGTCGCCGCGATCGGTAAGGCTGAAGATCGAGACCGGCAGCGTCACCCAACCCGGCGGGTAGACCATGACGGTGGCGCCGAGTTCCCCCATCGACAGCGCGAAACTGAGACCGAAGGCGGCAACCAGATAGGGTGCGAGCAAGGGCAGTGTGACGTGCCAAAGCCGGTAGGCCGGGCGAGCGCCGAGGCTCGATGCCACCTGCTCGAAGTCGGGCGAAAGCCGCGCCAGTCCAGCCGAGACATTGCCGAAGGTGAAAGCCGAGATCAGCACGAAATGCGCGATCATGACGATCGCGATCGTGCCGTTGAGCAGCAGCGGCGGATGGCTGAAGGCAACCAGCAGGCCAAGGCCGACAGACACCGAAGGGACCGCGCTTGGGATGAAGAACAAAAGGCCGAGCAGCCGCCGCAAGGCATGGCCCTGGAGGCGCAGCGACAGGGCCGCCCAGGTGCCGCTGACCAGCGCCAGCGCGCTGGCCAGGAAGCCGGTGACCAGGCTGGCCTTGACCGCTCTGCCGGCGGCACCGGAAATGACATCGGTGTAGTGCTCCGTCGTCAGGCCGTTGGGCAGCACGCCGTTCCACTGGTCGGCGAGGCTGGACAGGAGGATGACCGCGAGCGGCGCCAGGAACAGCACGCCGAAGATCAGTGCGAAGAGCACCCACAGGACAAGACGACCGGAGCGTGACCAGACCAGCATGGGCTAGGCTCCCAACCGGCCGGCGGCGAAACGGTAGAGGCCAAACAGGCCGAGCGACAGCGCGATGTTGACGACGGCGATGATACAGGCGACCTGATAGGCCGATTCCTGGATCGCCTTGCCATAGATCAGCAGCGGCAGGGTGATGACGCCCTTGGCGCCGATGAACAGCACGATGCCGAATTCGTTGACAGTCAACAACAGGCAGAGGCTGCCGCCGGCGATGAGTGCCGGGATTGCCGCCGGCAGGATCACCTGGCGAACGATGCGAAACGGCCGCGCGCCGAGCACGCTCGCCGCTTCGATCTGGCCACGGTCGACCAGCGAAAAGGCGGCGAGCAGCGGCCGCAGGATGAAGGGTGTGTAGACAGTGACCTCGGCCAGGATCACACCCCACGCGGAATAGAGGAAATCGACGGGCGGCAGCGGCAGCGAAAAGGTCTCCATCAGCCCGGCATTGAGCATGCCGGCGGAGCCATAGAGGAAGGTGAAGGCAAGCGTCACCAGGAATGTCGGCAGCGCGATGAAGGTATCGATCAGCCGGGCGATGAAGCCGCTGCCGGGGAACGGCACGAAGGCCAGAATCAGCGCCAGCACGAGGCCGACGACCAGACATCCGGCCGTCGCCGCGACCGAGATCGACACCGTGTTGATCAGCGCGTTGAGGAAGAAGCGCGAATGCAGCACGCGGATGACTTCGGCGACATTGGCGACGCCACTGTCGTCGAGGAAGGCCTGGCGGGCAATCAGTGCCAACGGATAGAAGAACAGCAGCGCCAGCAGGGCCGCCGGTGGCACTATCCACAATTTACCCGACGAGAGCTTCATCGCCGGCGCAGGGATGGCGACCGCCTCAGACACCGGCGTCTTCCGGGAGAAGCGAGGTGTCGGCGGGCGCGAAGAACAGCGGCACCTTGGCGCCGGGTTCGGGCAAGGCGATCGGCAGCCTGGTCGCCGAGACACGCACCGGCGTGCCGTCGACGTCGAGCACGAGATGGGTCAGTTCGCCCTGCCAGTGCACTTCCTGGAGCGTGCCCACGATGCGGTTGGTATGGTCGCTGTCGGCGGTCAGGCTGAGATGCTGCGGCCTGATACAGAGCAGGCTCTTGTCGCCGGCCTTCTCGTTGCGGCCGGCGCCGGTCAGCAGCGCGTCACCATGCCTTGCCGTGGCAAATCCCTTCGACCCGACGGCCTCGGCAACCGTTACCGGAAGAAGATTGGCGCGGCCGAGGAACTCGGCCGTAAAACGGTTTGGCGGGCGGCGGTAGAGTTCGGTCGTCGGTCCATGCGAACAGACCCTGCCGTCGCGCATGATGGCGATCTTGTCGGCAAGCGTCAGTGCCTCGGTCTGGTCGTGGGTGACATAGAGGATCGTGAGGCCGGGCAGGCTGCGGTGCAGCCGGGCAATCTCCTCGACCATGTTGCGGCGGATCTGGGCGTCGAGCGCCGAGAGCGGCTCGTCGAGCAGGAGCACGCGCGGCCGCACGGCCAAGGCACGCGCAATCGCCACGCGCTGCTGCTGGCCGCCCGAAAGCTCGCGCGGATAGCGCCGGGCATAGGCCGACATGCCGACAGTGCCCAGCGCATCCTTGATCCGCTCACCGATCAGCGCCTTGTCGGCGCCCTGTGCTCTGAGGCCGAAGGCAACGTTGTCCTCGACCCGCATATGCGGAAACAGCGCGTAGTTCTGCACCACCATGCCAAGGCCGCGCTCGTAGGGCGGCAGATCGGTCACATCGGTGGCGCCGATGCGGATCCGCCCGCTGGCGGGTCGCACGAAGCCGGCCACGGCGCGCAAGGCCGTCGTCTTGCCGGAGCCGGATGGGCCGATCATCGCCAGGATCTCGCCAGGTGCGATATCCAGGGTCAGCGGATGCAGGACGACATGCGCGCCATAGGCAACGCTGACCTTGTCGAAATGGACATTGGAGCCGGCGCCGCGAACCTTCGCGGCGTCGATGTCCATGACACTGGTACCAGTAAACGCTGCGGCCGACATGGCGTGGTCCTCCGGGTTTCCCTTGCGGATCAACTTCCGGTCGCTTCGTTCCAGCGCTTGACATAATCGGGTAGCTTGCTCAGCGCGTCGTCCCAGTTCGGCGACCAGATGGTCACGCCTTTCATCGCCTCCTGCGCCTTGGCGAAGTTGGCGTCATCCGGCTTGACGTCCTTGCGAGCCGGCATGCCGAGCGCAACGGAACTGATGCTCGACTGGGCTTCCTTGGAGAGCAGGAAGTCGATCAGTTTCTTGCCGTTGTCTGCGTTGGGTGCGCCGGTGACCAGGCCGATTTCATAGGGCAGCGCGAAGGTGGAGCGCACACCGTCAGGTCCAGCCGGCCAGAACACCTTGATATTGGGATTGTCGGCCATCTGCGACATGTTCATCTGCAGATCGCCATTGGCAACATGCAGCTCACCCTTGTTGACCAGCGCGGTCAGCTTGCCGGTCGAAGCGGAGGGGCCGACATTGTTGTCCTGCAGCTTCTTCATGAACTCGAAGCCGGCATCCTCGCTGCCGAAGGCGTGGATGATCTGCAGCATGACGGCGGTGCCGTCACCGGCCTGGCCGGGGGTAGAATACTGGATCTTGCCCTTGAACTTCGGGTCGAGCAGGTCGTTGTAGGCCTTTGGCGCTTCCGGCAGGACGGCACTGTTGTAGATGAAGTTCATATAGTTGTTGACCAGCGGCCGGTACTTGTCTGTGCCGCCATCGATCTGGTCGGCGGCTTCCGGCTTGTAGTCCTGCAGCAGGCCGTCAGCCGCGGCCCGCTGCACGAAGGGCGGCAAGGTCACCAGCACGTCGGCCTGCGGATTCGACTTTTCCTTGGCGACACGCTCGACGACGCCGCCGGAACCTGCCTCGATATACTGCACGGTGATGCCGGTGGCCTTGGTGAAGGCGGCGAATTCGGTCTCGAACCAGCTGCCATTGCCGTCATGCAGGCCGTCGGCGGAATAGATGGTGACGACGCCGTCGGCGAGTGCCGGTCCGACAAGAGCCGACGACGCCAACAGCGACGCGGCGAAGGCCGTAGCTATGGTTGCCTTTTGCGATTTCATGCTCAGTTCCCCTGTGATTGATGGCACATTCTGCGATGCACTGTGACGATCTCGCCTGTAGGCCGGAGCCTTATGCGGCACCGTTCGATCTCGTCGTTGTGCCGACTTTGGGGACTGACGATCGATAAGTAAAATCTATTTATTTTATGAGAGGCAAATTTTACCTGATAGTTGTCATGGAACTGTCGCAACGCTGGCCTGGCTTCGATTCCGGCCTCGCGGAAGGCCCGCGATTGGGTGCAGAGATGGTGATGGTCAGCCAAATGAAACCCCAGATGTCTGCGCCCGCAGCCGCGGGTCGAACGAACGAACGGTAACCGGCCGGCCTTCGAGAATTTCGAAGCAGCGCGCGAGCGTGTCGTCTTCGAGCCGGCGCATGGCCCCCTGCGTGAAGAAGGTGAGATGCGGAAACAGGATGACGTTGTCGCGGCCGAACAGCGCGCTCATCGGATGGCCCGATTTGGCCAGCGGCTCGACCGAATAGACGTCGAGCCCGGCGCCGCCGATGCGCCCCGAGATGATCGCCTCGACAAGGGCGGCCTCGTCGATCAGCGCGCCGCGCGAGACGTTGACGATGATAGCGGAAGGCTTCAGGCAAGCGAGCTCGGCTTCACCAATCAAGCCGCGCGTCCTGTCGTTCAGCACGCAGTGGAGGGAAACGAAATCGCAGGCGCGCAGCATGACGTGGAGGTCTTCTACCTTCTCGATGCCGGCGGTGCGCATGGTTGCGACATCGACACCGGGATCGAAGCCGAGAACGCGCGCATGAAATCCTTGGCCTGCCATGCGCGCCATGCTGCGGCCGATCTTGCCGCAGCCGACGAGCCCAAGCGTGGCGCCGGACATGTCGCGCCCCAGCCAGCGTTGCTCGGGCCAGATCCAACCATCACGTGACACCGCCGCGGTGATGGAGGGCAGCCGCTTGGCCAGCGCGATCATCAGCGCGAAGGCGCCTTCGGCGACGGTTTCCTCAGCATAATCCGGCACGTTGACAACGGGAATGCCACGCCGCATCGCGGCGGGGATGTCGATGGCATCGACGCCGACGCCATATTTGACAATGCCGTTCAATCTGGGAGCCGCCTCGATCACCCGTGCGGTGATCGGCGTGTAGCACATCAGCAAAAGATCGGCGTCCGCAACGGCCTGCATGAGATCAGCTTCGGGGATGCCGTCCGGCAGCGTCACCAGTTCGACCCCCCTCGCCCGCAAGCCGGCGTCGATGCCGGGACATTCGAGTTCGCGGTCGGTGCGCACGGCCTTCACGGTCAGGCCGCCAGCACCGTGCGCTCGACAATGTCGAGCGCGCCGTCGAGGTCGGTTTTCGAAATGACCAGCGGCGGCGACAGCGTCAACACGTTGCCTTGGCTGATCTTGAAGCTCAGCCCCTGTTCAAGGCAAGCATAGAAGACGCGCTCGGCGAGATCGCGTGCCGGCTGGCGCGTATCGCGATCCTCGACGAGCTCGACGCCGACCATCAGTCCCCTGCCCCTGACGTCGCCGACATGGGGCGAGCGCGCCATCAGGTGCTGCATGCGCCCTAGCATGTGCCGACCGAGTTCGGCCGCGCGCTCGACCAGCCCTTCCTCCAGGATGATGTCGATCGTCGTCAATGCGGCGCGGGTCGTCACCGGGTTCTTCTCGTGGGTGTAGTGGCCGATCGCGAAGCCACCGGTGACGTCGAGATCGCGGCGCGCGATGATGGCGGCGATCGGCAGGACGCCGCCGCCGAGCGACTTGCCGAGGACGACGATGTCAGGCGTCACATCATCATGCTCGTGCGCGAAGAATTTGCCGGTCTTGCCAAGGCCGGTCGGGATCTCGTCGAAGATCAAGAGCGTGCCGTGCCGGTCGCAGGCCTCGCGCACCCGCTTCCAGAAGCCTGGCGGCGGCGGGTTTGGCGTCGCCCGCATCGGTTCGGCGACGACCGCCGCCACGTCCTGCTCGCGGCCAAGGACGTAGGCAATCATGTTGGCGCAGGCGAGGCCCGATGCTTCCAGGGAATCGTGGCCATAGGGGCAGCGATAGCCGTCCCAAGGCGCGACGTGCTCGGTGCCGGTCATCATCGGGCCTGATATGTGCGAGCGGAAGGTCGCCTCGCCACCAACGCTTGCTGCGCCGAAGCCGGCGCCATGGAACGCATCCCAGAACGACACCGTCTTGAAGCGGCCGGTCGCGGCGCGGGCGATCTTCAGCGCGACCTCGATGGCGTCCGAGCCGCCGGTGGTGAACAGCACTTTGCCGAGATTGCCGGGCGCCAATGCCGCCAGCTTCTCGGCCAGTTCGACGGCGGGCTCACAGGTGAAACGGCGCGGCGCAAAGCAGAGCTGATCGAGCTGCTTCTTGATGGCGGCCACAAGCCTCGGGTGGCCATAGCCGAGGTGATGGACGCTGTTGCCGTGGAAATCCATGAAGCGGCGACCGGCGGTGTCCTCGATCCAGATGCCTTGCGCCTTGGCGATCGTCGACAAACAGGGGCTGGACAGGCTCTGGTGCATGAAGGCGGCCGCGTCGCGATCGAGCAGGCCGCGGATCCGCGGATCGCCCTGCCCGGCATCCCAGCGACCGCGAGCCGCTGTGGTGTTGGAATCGCCTTCGGTGTGCACAAGTTCAGATATCGCGGCCATCATGGTCTCCGAAATGCGAATGAGGGAGCGGCGAACGCTCCCTCGATTGTTCTATCCGTCAATGCCGTCCGGTCAGGACCAGGGCAGCGAAAATGTCTTCACATTGGTGTAGCTCTTCATCGCTTCGATGACGCCTTCCTTGTAGCCGTTGCCCGAATCCTTGATGCCGCCGAAGGGCGACATCTCGATGCGATAGCCCGGCACTTCCCAGATGTTGACGGTGCCGACCTGAAGGCCGGCGATGTATTTCTGCATGCGCGGAAAAGAGTTGGTGCAGACGCCCGACGACAGGCCGAAGGCGGTCGAGTTGGAGAGCGCAATCAACGCCTCGTCATCGTCCGGCGCACGCACGATCGGGATGATCGGCCCGAAGGTTTCTTCCATGACCAGCTCGGATGTATGCGGCACGCGATCGACGACGATCGGCGGCAGCAACGCGCCCTGACGACCCGGATTGTAGAGGATTTCGGCGCCTTGCTCGGCAGCCATGTGGACGCGGGCTTCGAACAGCGCCGCCGCCTTCTCGTGCACGACGGTGCCAAGGTCGGTCGCGCGGTCCATCGGATCGCCGAAGCGGATCTTCTTCGCCCGCTCCAGCACCAGCGGCACGAAGCGGTCGGCGACGCTTTCCTGGACCAGGATGCGCTTGACCGCCGTGCAGCGCTGGCCGGAGTTTTTCGTCGCTCCGGCCACTGCTAGGTCCGCCGCCTTTGCCAGATCCTCGTCCGACAAATCGTTGAGGATGATCAGCGGGTCGTTGCCGCCGAGCTCCAGCACCTGGCGCTTGTAGCCGGCGGTGCGGGCGATCATCTTGCCGACCGGCACGCCGCCGGTGAAGGTGATCAGGTCGATGTTTTCATTGGTGATCATCTCGTTGCCGATATCGGCCGGCCAGCCGGTCACCACCGACAGCATTTCAGGCGGCAAACCGGCTTCATAGAGAATGTCGGCCAAGAGAAGCGCCGTCATCGGCGTCAGTTCGGTCGGCTTGACCACCACGCAATTGTTGGTGGCGATCGCCGGCGCCACCTTGTGCGAGACCATGTTGAGCGGATGATTGAACGGCGTGATCGCCGAGATCGCCTTCAACGGCTCGCGAGTGGTGAAGATCTTGCGCGCCTTCCCGTGCGGGGTGAGGTCGCAGGAGAAGATCTGCCCGTCATCCTGGATGCACATCTGCGCCGACAGCGTGAACACGTCATAGGCACGGCCGACCTCATAGAGCGAGTCCGTCTTGGAGATGCCGAGCTCGAGCGTGATGAGATCGGAGATTTCATCGCGGCGCGAGGCCAATGCCTCGGCGGTGCGGAACAGTATCTGCTGACGCTCGTAGCGGGTCAGCTTCGATTTGTAGCCGGCGGCGATCTCGAATGCCTGGCGGGCGTGATCGGCGCGGCCGGCCGGAACGGTGCCGATGACGGTGTCGTTCCAGGGATAGCGAACCTCGACGACGCCTTCGGCATCGACTCGTCTGCCGGCGATGCGCATCGGCTCGTGGCGAACTTTGATGGCGGGGTCGAGCTTGGTCATGGGTTCTGCTCCAGCAGATTCTTGTTGCGCGGAGGATTCGACCCCCACTCCGGCCCTTCGGGCCACCTCTCCCCCGATCGACGGGGGAGAGGAAATCAGGCGAGGTCAGTGCCTCAACGTTTCCAGGTTAAGCCGCGGCTAACCCTGGCGCCTTTCCTCTCCCCCGTCGATCGGGGGAGAGGTGCCGAGCGAAGCTCGGCGGAGTGGGGGTCGACAATCACGCTCGACTCAAGCCAGCGCCGCCGCCATGGTGGCGTAGTAGAAGGCATCGAAATTGCGCAGCGTCGGCTCGTTCGGAAATTCCGGCAGCACACGATTGACGATGAACGGCACCTCCTGCTCGGTCAGCCCGCCATGCGACCGTAGCGGCTCGTTCAGAGCCGCCAGGTCATGGCGATGTTCCGAGGTGCCGATCGTCTTGTTCTCGGTCGAGATCAGCACGATGTCGCCGATGCGATCGGCCGGCAGTTCGAAGCGCTCGCAGGCGGTCGGGCTGTCGACGACCAGCATGATGCTATCGATCTTGGCCAGCCTGGCCATGATATCGGCCTGGTCGGCGCCATCAGGCAGATAGGCGGTGGCGAAGGAACCCAGCGCGCCATGATGCACGACATAGGGGTCGGTGATCGGCAGGATGACGCGGGCGGCATCTTTGCCCAGCCACTCGTCGAGAAGGTCCTGGACATAGACGACATCAGGCGAACCGTCCGCCTTGTGCTTGGGCTTCATGCCATGGTCGGCGGTGACGACGATGGCAGCACCCAGCGCATCGAGCTCGGTCAGGTATTTGTCGAACATCTCGTAGAAGGCGTTGGCCTGCGGCACGCCGGGCGCATATTTGTGCTGCACATAGTCGGTGGTCGTCAGATACATGATGTCGGGGCGGAATTCCTTCAGCAGCTGGACGCCGGCGGCGAAGACGAATTCCGACAGCTCGGCCGAATAAACCTCCGGCACCGGCAGCCCAAAGTGCTTCGAGGCATTGTCGATGCCGTGCTCGGCCTTGCTGGTGGTGTCGGATTTTTCCGCAGAGAAGCACAGCGCGCGGCCTTCGTCGAAGGCGAGGCCCTTGCCGAGCAGCGCACGCAGCTTGTCCTTGGCGGTGACCACGGCGACCTTGGCGCCGGCATCGTAGAAGGCCTGGAAGATGGTCGACGCGCGCAGGAAGCGCGGGTCGTTCATCATCACTTCCTTGCCGGTCTCGCGCTCATAGAGATAGTTGCCGCAGATGCCATGCACCGACGGCGGCCGGCCGGTGGCGATCGACAGATTGTTGGGGTTGGTGAAGCTCGGAATGACAGAGTGCGCAAAGCGCACCGTGCCCTTCTGCTTGATCCTGACCAGAGCCGGCATCAGCCCGGCCTTTATCGCTTCGTCGAGATAGGCCGGCTCGCAGCCGTCAAGGCAGATGGCGATCGCCGGCACGCGCGGCCAGGCATAGGTGCGGCCGTTGACCGACACGGTGACAGGAGACATCTGGTTCATCTGATATCCTCGAAGTCGGCCGCTTCAGGCGGCGAGTTTGGCGCGTTCGGCAAGTGCCGCGGCGGGTGGGGCGGCGGTGTCGACGCCCATTTCATGAAGCGAGAACGCTGCCGCCTCGACGACGCGGCGCATGACATGTTCGTCCATCTGGCCGATGCAGCCGACGCGGAACGAATCCACGGCGGTCAGCTTGCCCGGATAGATGATGAAGCCCTTGTCCTTCATCAGGTCGTAGAAACGGTCGAACGCGAAACTGGCATGAGCCGGGTTGAAGAAGGTGACGATGATCGGCGACAGCCAGCGATCCCGGAGCAGTGTCTCGAAACCGAGGTCGCGCATGCCGGCCACCATAACGTCGCGGTTCCTCGTATAGCGGGCGCCACGGCCGGCGACGCCGCCTTCGGCCTCATGCTGGCGCAGTGCTTCGAGGAAGGCGGCCACGACATGCGTCGGCGGCGTGTAGCGCCACTGGCCGGTCTTGTTCAGGTGCGCCCACTGGGCGTGGACATCGAGCGACAGCGAATGGCTCCTGCCTTTGGCGGCCTCCAGTTCGCTCTTGCGCGCGATGATGAAGCCAAAACCCGGAACGCCTTCGATGCACTTGTTGGCGGACGAGACCATCGCCTCATAGCGGATTTCGTTGACGTCGAGCGCCACGGCGCCGAACGCACTCATGGAATCGACCAGCAGCTTGCGACCCTTGGCATGGACGGCTTCGGCAATTTCAGCGACCGGGTTGAGGATGCCGGAACTGGTCTCGCAATGGATGGCGATGACATGGGTGATATCAGGGTCGGCCGCGAGGGCCGCTGCCACCTCGTCGCCGCGCGGGGGCAGATAGTCACCCTTGTCGATCAGCGTATAGGCGCGGCCGAGATACTGCATGGTCTGCGCGGCGCGCAGGCCGTAGGCGCCGTTGGCCAGCACAAGAACCTTGCCGTCCCTGGGCACGAACGACCCCAGCATCGCTTCGACGCAGAAAGAACCGCTGCCTTGCATCGGCACGCAGTCGAACTCATCGTTCCTGTCCCCGGTCAGCGCCAGCAGCCGGCGACGCATATCCGATGTCATGGCGCGGAAGTCGCCGTCCCACGATCCCCAGTCGCGCAACATCGCCTGCTTGACCGAATAGGCCGTGGTGAGCGGCCCCGGGGTCAGAAGATACGGCTCGCCCAGCGCCGGGCTGGCCAGCGGCTCCGCGGCAAATTTCGTCTCGGCGAGCATGTTGTCCTCCGCTCGATCTGCGTTCGATGTGGCCTTATTCTTGGCCTGAATGATCTATTTGTAAAATCGTTATTTTGTATCGATGTATAGATTTTAGTGATGGCCTGCCGGGCGGGAATCCGTCCTCAGGCCATTGCAGGAGCCCTCACTTCCGCAGCCCCTCTCGCCAGCCGGCTTTCGAGCAGATCACCGCTCTGCGTCAGCAAGGGATAAGCGACCGAGGCCATCAGCGAGTTGATCTCCTTCAGCGCCCGCACGGCCTCCAGGTGGATGTCGCTGGTGTCGATGCTCTGCGGCATTCCCGATTGCAGGCGCTTGAGGTGACGGTCGTGGCTCGTGCGTTCCAGTCTGCGCATCCGCTCCTTCTCGACGACGAGTTGCCGCGCCGAATCGAGATCGCTCGACACCAGCACATTGAGTGCAAGCTGCATGTTGGCCATGACACGGTTGTGAAGCCCGGCCAGTTCGCTCCAGCCGTCGCGTGAGAAGCGCAGGTTCTTGTCACGCAGCTCCTGGGTGAGCACGAGCAGGTTCTTGGCGACGATGTCGCCGGCGCGTTCGAGATTGATGGCGAAGTCGGTGAGCTCGATGCCGCGCTGCGCTTCGGCCACGCTCATGCTGCCGCGATTGACTTCGGCAATGTAGAGCTTGATTTCGGTATGGGCGCGGTTGACCTCCTCATCGAGTTTTTGAGCCTGGCGTATCTGGTCGCCGGTGCCGGCGTCGAAGAAATCCATCACTGGGCGCAGCATCACCTCGACGACTTCGCCCATGCGCAGCAGCTCGCGGGTGGCACTGGCTAGCGCAAGACCGGGTGTGCGCATGACGGTGCGGTCGAGCGCGCTGGTGCGGCGCGACATCAGGTCTCCACCCTCTCCGGCCTTTGCCACCGGCCTGTCTGCGATCAACAAGGCGACCAGCCGCTCCATCATGCCGGTGAACGGCAAGCAGCAGATGACCAGCACCAGATTGAAGGCAAGGTGCAGGTTGACCAGCTGGCGGCCTTCGGTTGCGCCGAACAGATGCGCCGGGAAGGTCACGGCCTGAAGCGCGAACAAAGCCGCCAGCGCCGCCGTGCCGCGAAAGATCAGATTGCCGAGCGGGATACGGCGCGCCTCGACGGCTTCGCCGCGCGTCAGCCAAACCGCGATCAGCGCGCCGCCGCAATTGGCGCCGAGGATGAAGAACAGACCGACCTCGACCGGCAAGACGCCTTGTGCGGCAAGCGTGACGAACAGCAGGATCGCCGCGACGCTGGAGTGGATCAGCCATGTGAACAGGGCAGCGGCGGCAAAGGCGGTGAAATAGTCCGCGCGCAGATAGGAGATCACCAGTGGCAGCAAGGTGCTCTGCCGCATCGGTGCGGTCGCCTCGCCGATCATATGCAGCGACAACAGGACGAAGGCGACCCCCATCAGGATTCGCCCGCTATGCCTGATGCCAGCCACTTCGAACTTCAGGGCCATCGCGCCGCCGACCAGGATCAGCGCCGGCACAAGCCAGCTGAGGTCGAACGACAGCACCTGCACGACCAGGGCGGAACCGAGATCGGCGCCCAGCAGGATCGCCAGCCCGGCCGACACCGAAACCATGCCGCTGGCGGCAAACCCGGCCGCCAGGATAGCGACGGCGGTCGAGCTCTGCAGCAGCACGGCAAGCACGGTGCCGACGCCGGCCGATCTGATCCGCTCACCCCGGGCTTGCCTCAGGGCATCACGCAAAGCGGGCCCGCAGGCCCGCTCGACACCCGTGCGCACCATATGCACGGCCCAGAGCAGCAGCATGACCGCACCCGCCAGATGCAGCAGGATGATGGAAAATTGCATGGCGACGCCTCCGGTGCCAACGGCCGGCAGGGATGTCGACCCATGCTCAGGCTGAGGGTCGGCAAAACATAAGTCAAATCGTTCCTTTCGATCTTTTCCTAAGCAATCCTTATGATAAGATGTCGGCGATTTCAGAAGTGTCGGAGGCACGGGAGATGCGCTACGTCCAGTTGCGAGCCTTTCACCAGGTGGCCATCTGCGGTGGCTTTTCTCGCGCCGCCGAGGCGCTCTTCCTGACCCAGCCGGCGATCTCGGACCAGGTGCGCAAGCTCGAGGAAGAGTATGATGTGCTGCTGTTCAACCGGAACAAGAAGCAGGTCACGCTGACCCATTCGGGCCAGAAATTGCTCGAAATAACCCACCGCATGTTCGATACCGAGCAACAGGCGCTCGAACTCCTGACGGAGTCCCGCGCCCTGCGTTCCGGCACGCTGCGCATCGTCGCCGATGCCGCACATCATCTGCTTCATATTCTCGGCAGCTTCCGGGCCCGCTACCCCGGCGTGCAGGTTTCGGTGCGCGCCGGCAACACCGAGACGGTGATCAGCAGCCTCTACAGCTACGATGCCGATATCGGCGTGCTGGGCGAGGTGCCGACGGGGCGCGATTTCGAGGTGCTGAAACTCAACTCGACGCCGATCATCGCGTTTGCATCCGTCGACCACCCGCTGGCCGCGAAAAAGTCGCTCACCCTCAAGCAGCTCGCGCAGGAATCACTGGTCATGCGCGAGCGTGGATCGAAGACGCGTCAGAAACTCGAAGATCTCGCAGCCGCCTCGAAAATCGAATTGAGGCCGGCGATCGAAGCCGAGGGCCGCGAAGCCGTCCGCGAGATCGTCGCCTCGGGCGCCGGCATCGGCTTTGTCTCGGCGGCCGAATTCGGCCAGGATTCGCGGCTGGTGCCGATCACCATCGATGCTCCCGAGACCCTGATGGACGAGGCGTTGATCTGCCTGCGTGAACGCAGCGGCGGCAAACTGGTGCGGGCTTTCCTGGATATGGCGCGCTCGATGTCAGCGGATTAAGCGGCGGCCCTGATCTCCACCGCATCAGCCTTCACCCGCTCCGACTTCGGGTCGTAGGGGCTGCGCAGATGTGCTGTCGCGGCATGGCGAACGCCGGCAAGGTCGATCTCGAAACGACCACCGGTGAGAAATGCAGCGTCGACGCCCGCCTCGTTCTCGATCAGGCCGAGCGCCACCGAGCGGCCAAGCGTGTGGCCGTAGGCGGCCGAGCGGACTTCGCCGACCGGCTTGCGGTCGCGCAGGATCAGTTCGCCGCCCCACAGCATCGGCTCGGCATCATCGAGCGTGAACAGCACGATGCGTCTTGCCGGTGCTGCCGATGGCTTCGTCTCAACCAGCGCGTCGCGGCCGATAAAGTCACCTGGCTTGTCCATCGCCACGGCGAAGCCAAGCCCGGCCTGCCAGGGGTCGATATCAGGCGTCAACTCCCTGCCCCAGGCGCGAAAACCCTTTTCGATGCGCAAGGCATCGAGCGCATAGTAGCCGGCGTCCAGCAGACCGAATTCACGGCCCGCCTCATGCAACGCCTCATAGACGCCGACGGCGAATTCTGTCGGCACGATCAGTTCCCAGCCCAGTTCGCCGACATAGGTCATACGGTTGGCATAGGCGGTGGCATAGCCGATATCGATCTCGCGGATGGTGGCGAAGGGAAAGCCGGCGTTGGAAAGATCGGCCGAGGAGAGTTTGCCCAGCAGATCGCGTGATCGCGGTCCCATCAACGCCAGCACCGCGTAGGACGAGGTGACGTCGGTCACGATTGCATGCGCGTCGGATGGAATGTTTTTGACGATCCAGTCGGCATCGTGGACAGCTTGTGCGGACCCGGTGACGATGAGGAATTTCTCCGCGCCGAGCCGCATAACGGTGAGATCGCTCTCATAGCCACCGCGTGCATTGAGCACGCCCGTGTAAACAGACGTACCGTCCGGTACCTCAATATTTCCGGCGCAGATCCAGTTGAGCACGGCGCAGGCATCGCGGCCCTGCACGAGGAGCTTGGCGAAAGAGGTCTGGTCGAAGACGGCGACGGCTTCGCGTGTCGCCTTCATTTCGCGCTTGACCGCCTCGTGCCAGTTCTGGCGGCCGAAGGCATAGTCGTTCTCGGTCTTCTCTCCCGGTGCCGCGAACCAGTTGGCGCGCTCCCAGCCCATCTTGGAACCGAAGCAGGCACCTTTGGCGGCGACCCGGTCGTAGAGCGGCGAGCGGCGGAACGGCCGCGCCGTGTCCAGTTCACGGTTCGGCCACGGCATGGCGTAATGCAAGCCGAGCGTTTCCTTGACACGGTCATGCAGCCAGCGCGGATTGTTGTTGAAGGAGGCGAAACGCCTGATGTCGACCGGCCACAAATCCATGGTCGGCGCGCTGTTGACGATCCATTCCGCCAGCGCCCTGCCCGCGCCGCCGGCGCTGGCGATGCCCATGGAGTTGAAGCCGGCGCCGACATAGAAATTCTTCAGTTCCGGCGCCTCGCCGAGGAGAAAATTGTTGTCCGGCGTGAAGCTTTCGGGACCGTTGTAGAATTTCTTGACCTCGGCCTTGGCCAATTGCGGCACGCGGACCAGCGCGTTTTCCATCAGGATCTCGAACTGATCCCAATCGTCCGGCAACAGCGCGAACTCGAAATTTTCGGGAATGCCATTCATGCCCCACGGCTTGGCGTGCGGCTCAAAGCCACCCATGACCAGGCCGCCGACCTCTTCCTTGAAATAGATGAACCCGTCGGGGTCGCGCATGACCGGCAGGTCCGGATGCACGCCCTCGATCCTGCCGGTAACGATGTACATGTGCTCGGCCGAATGCAGCGGCACCGAGACGCCGCACATCAGCCCGACCTTGCGCGCCCACTGGCCGGCGCAATTGACGACGATCTCGGCGGCAATGTTGCCGCGGTCCGTCTCGACACCGCAGGCGACGCCGTTCTTCACGCTGATGCCGGTGACCTTGACCCGCTCGAAAATTTTCGCGCCGCGATTGCGCGCACCCTTGGCCAGCGATTGCGTGAGATCGGTCGGATTGGCCTTGCCGTCGCCCGGCAGCCAGACGGCTCCGACCAGATCGTCGGTCGCCATGACCGGCCATAGATCGGCCGCCTCCTTCGGCGAAATCACGTCGATCTCGACGCCTTGGGCGCGAGCCGATGCGGCCGTGCGCTTCAGCACCGTCATGCGGTCGGCGGTCCGCGCCACCGACAGCGAGCCACAATTCTTCCAACCGGTGGCGAGCCCGGTCTCGGCCTCCAGCTCGCCATAGAGCTGCGTGGAGTATTTGATCAGGCTGGTCATGTTGGAATGACTGCGCAACTGGCCGACAAGCCCTGCGGCGTGCCAGGTGGTGCCACCGCTGAGTTGCCCCTGTTCGAGCAGCACGACATCGGTCCAACCGAGCTTCGTCAGATGATAGGCGACCGAGCAGCCAATGATACCGCCGCCGACGATGACGACGCGCGCTTGCGTAGGGAATTCGTTTGCCATGGGACATCCTGCCGTTTTGACACCGGTTGGATCATAGCAGCCGAATTCCAAATATCAACACAAAATACCACAAAATATCACATCAAAGAGGCAATCATCAGCTCAGGCCCTTTGCGCGCAAGCGCTTCAGCGATGTCAGCCTGCGGTTTCGCGTCGACGATCACGCCGGCGGCGCGTTGAAAATTCGGAATCCTGAGCGGCGTCAGCTTTGCGAACTTGCTGCTGTCGAGAACGAAGTAGGTTTTGGCGGCAAGCGCGATCATGCGGCTGCGCTGTTCGGCGCCGGCGCGGGTGAAATCGGTCACCTCGCCGTCGGGCGACAGCGCGCCACCACCGAGGAACGCGATGTCGACGCGAAAGCGCGACATGGCTTCGAGCATGTCGATTCCCGAGGCCGCTTCCTCGCCCGGATCGACTTCGCCACCCAGCACATGCACGCGCATGCCTGAGACGTGGCACAGCAGAAGCGCGATCTTCAGGCTCGCCGTGCAGATGGTGAGATCGCGCAGGTCGGCCATGGCTTGTGCGATGGCCAATGTGGTGGTGCCGGAATCGAGGAACACCACCATGCCGTCCTTTACAAGACCGGCGGCCAGCCTGCCGATCGCGGCCTTGCCTCCGGCATTTTCGTGGCTGCGCAAGCTCATTGCCGGTTCGCTCGGCTCGAAGCGGGCGGCGCCGCCATGGACGATGCCGAGCCGTCCCTTATCCGACAGCAGCTTCAAATCACGGCGGATGGTTTCGCGCGAGACATCGAAGAACCCGGCCAGTTCGGCGACACTGACAGACCCCTGGGCGCCCAGCCGCCGCAGGATCTCTTCGTGGCGACGTGGAGCAAGGGCGCGCGCCGGCAGGCTGCTGTCGGGGGACATGATGATCCTCGGATCGAGTAGCGATGTTGCAATATGTGGCAGTGATCGTGCGCAGAGGCAACTCAAGCCATGTCGTCAGGATTTTCGCGACAGGCCATCTTCCCTGATCGCGCTGACCAGCGTCTCGCTTCCCTCGCGAAGATGCTGCCTCAGAATGCCTATGGCCCTGTCGCCGTCGCGCCGCCGGCAGGCGGCCAGCAGATCGCGGTGCTCCGTCTGCGAGCGGCTGCGATAGTCCAGGTTCGACAGCAGGATGCGGACGTAGCGATCGGCGGCATTGTGGTGCGCCTCGATTAAGGCCAGCAATCGATTGTTGCCGCAGGCATCGTAGAGAGCCAGATGAAAGGCACGGTTCAGCGCGCCCCATCGGCCGACATTGCGCTCCGCGTCGATCTGATCGAGAACCTGTTCCGCCTCGTCGAGCCTGTCACCGGCGAGATTGGGAAGCGAAAGCCGCAACGCCTCGCATTCGAGCAATTCGCGCAGTGCATAGATTTCACTGATCTCGGCGCTGTCCATCCGGGCGACCTGCGCGCCTTTTGTCGGATGGATGGAAACAATGCCTTCGGCTTCCAATTGGCGAAGGGCGTCACGAATTGGCATGCGGCTGAAGCCAAACTGCTCGGCCAATTCGTCCTGGCGCAGCGAAGTGCCCGCCTTGATGGTGCCACTGGCAATCGCTTCGCGCAGGACATTGGCGACCTGTTCGGCCACGGTTCGCGGCCCCTGCATCACGCTTTCCGCAAATCCTGGCAATCGATGCTCCCGTTTGACGCGGGGCGCTCAGCCTAACGGAAACCCCTCTGCATGGATATATGTATGCCTGTATATGCACACGTTCGGCATCAATTGCCAGACTTGCCCGAATTCCTGCGCCAAGGCCTGATCTGCGTATTTTACCGGCGCTTCGCTTGCCTGGCGTCAGCCGCCGAAGCGCGGTTCCGCAACGCCCCTAACGCCAAGGCCTGATATGGCGAACAGGCTGCCGCGCAAAACGCCGTCGCCGGGAAAACGCGGCAGCGGCGGCTTGGCCATCGAGGTGACGTAGAGGGTGTCGAGCTTCGGTCCGCCGAACATGACGCTGGTGATCTTCTTGACCGGCATGTCGATGATGCGATCGATGCTGCCATCGGGCGCGTAGCGCACCAGCCTTCCGTCATAGACCAGCGCATTCCAGAGATAGCCCTCGGCATCGACGGTCGAGCCGTCCGCCGCACCGCCTCGGCTGGTGTCGACGCGCACGAAGGTACGCCTGTTGGTGGCGGCACCGGTGGCGATATCGTAGTCGTAGGCCCATATCTCGCCGGTCCAGGTATCGGCGAAATAGAAGGTGCGGTCGTCGGGGCTCCAGCATGGACCGTTGGAGCAGATGATGCCGGAATCGATCCGGGTGACGGAAAAATCCGGATCGAGCCTGTAGAGACCGCCGGACGGCCCCTCTTCCATCGTATCCATGGAGCCGGCGAAGAAACGGCCGCGCCGGTCGACCTTGCCGTCGTTGAGCCGGTTCATCGGCTTGTCCGGCTCGGGATCGTGGATCAGCGTCACCTCGCCGGTGGCGAAATCGAGCAGATGGAAGCCGCGCTGCAGCGAGACGACAGCGCCGCCGCCGTCCTTGCGCAGCGCCATTGAGCCGATCTTCATCGGCACGTCCCATGACCGGATCTCGCGCCCGTCGGCGGTCGCCCGAAACACGCGCCCGTCGAAGCTGTCGATCCAGTAGAGTCGTTCCTGTTCGACGTCCCACAGCGGTCCTTCGCCCAGTGTGGTCTTCACGTCCACCACGACTTCGATCTTCATGCCGTCCTCCTCCGTTTTGCGTCTCGCGGCGATTGCTCGGGCCGCCTCAGAAAGCGACCTTGTCCCCGCCTTTCAATGACAGGATTTCGCGTGCCTCGTCGGGCGTCGCCACCTCCATGCCGAGTCCTTCGATGATCTTGCGGGCCAGCAAGACCTGCTCGGCGTTCGATTTGGCAAGCTTGCCCTTGCCCGCCCACAGACTGTCCTCCAGCCCGACGCGGATGTTGCCGCCAAGGGCCGCCGATTGCGCGGCGATGCGCAGTTGGCTGGCGCCGGCGCCCAGCACCGACCACCGGAACTGGTCGCCAAACAGCCGGTCGGCAGTGCGCTTCATATGGGCGACGTCTTCTGGATGCGTGCCGATGCCGCCGAGCAGCCCGAACACCGACTGCACGAAGAAAGGCGGCTTCACCAGCCCACGGTCGGCGAAGTGGGAAAGGTTGTACAGATGGGCGATGTCGTAGCACTCGAACTCGAAGCGCGTGCCGTTGTCGTAGCAGGTCGCCAGAATGTACTCGATGTCCTTGAATGAGTTGCGGAAGACGAGGTCGCGCGTCGCTTCCAGATGCGGCTTTTCCCAATCGAACTTGAAGGTCTCGTATTTGTCGGCCAGGTGATAGAGCCCGAAATTGATCGAGCCCATGTTGAGCGAGGCGACTTCCGGCTTGAACTGGGCGGCCGGGCGCACGCGCTCCTCGACCTTCATGTAGGGGCTGCCACCGGTGGTGATGTTGATGGCGGCGTTGGTGCCTTGCTTGACGCGCGGCAGGAAGCGGGCGAAGGCCTCCGGCGTTTGGTCGGGCTTGCCGGTTTCCGGATCGCGGGCATGCAGATGCAGGATCGCGGCACCGGCTTCCGCCGCCGCGATCGCCTCCGAAGCGATCTGGTCGGGCGTGATCGGCAGATAGGGCGACATGGTCGGCGTGTGGATGGCGCCCGTCACCGCGCAGGTGATGATGACCTTGCCCCTGGTCTGTGCAGGTCCCGGCTTGCGACTGGTTTGCGTCATTCTCCAAACTCCTGATCCGATTTTCTCTTGTGGGCGGCGAGCGCCATGAGCCGGCGGTCACGCCACACCTGCCGGTCGCCTAGGCTTTGCTGTGGCAGTCGCTTGCGGCGATCAGCCTCGACTGTATCGATGACCTTGCCGGCCCAGTCGACGCGCCGCTGCGTCTGGGGAAAGATGTTGGAATAGATGCCCTGATAGCGCTCGACATAGTCGCGCACGCCGCCGGGTGCATTGAGATCGATGGTCTCGAACGGCCCCATGAACGACCAGCGCAGCGCCAGCCCGTCGCGGATGCCGACGTCGACATCCTCGACACTGGCGTAGCCATCGGCGACAAGCCGGAAAGCTTCCTCAAGCAATGCGCCTTGCAGGCGATTCATGATGAAGCCGTCAAGCTCGTGCTGCATGACCAGTGGCGCGTGGCCGGCGTCGACGAGGAAGGCGCGGGTTCTCTCGACCGTCTCGGCCGAGGTCCACGGCGCCGGCACGATTTCGGCCGCCGGAATGAGATAGGGCGGGTTGATCGGATGCACGACCAGGCAGCGCTGCCGCCCTTGCAGATGGTCGGTGAATTTCGACGGCAACAGCGCCGAGGTGGAACTGGCGATGACTGTTCGCGGATCGGCAAGCGTGTCGATCAAGGAGAACACCTTGCGCTTCACCTCGAGATTCTCGGGCGTGTTCTCCTGGATATGCACGGCACCTGCCAACGCCTCTTCAAGCTCGGCGACAACGGAGATACGGTCAAGAACCTCACCGGCTTGCTGTCCCCGCAGAAGATCGTTCTGGGCGAGATCGCCGAGCACGCCGGCAATGTAGTCGCGGGCTCCACCTGGGGCAGTGGGCGACTGGTCCCACATCCGCACGTCATGGCCGGCGCGGGCGAAGCTGATCGCCCAGGCCCGCCCGATGAACCCGCTTCCGACGATCGCGACATTGGCCATGGTTTGTTCCTCAAAGTGTTTCGACGTTGCCGTCGACGCCGAGCGACTGGCCGGAAATGTTGATCCCCGCATCGGAGAGCAGGAAGGCGACCATCGACGCGACATCATAGGGGCTGGTCATGCGACGCAGCGAGATGTTCTGCAGATAGCGCCCGGTCATCTCCTCGTGGCTGATACCGACCTGCTTGGCGCGCGCCGAGATAACACCTTCGATGCGGGGGCCCTCGATGATGCCGGGCAGGATGGCGTTGACCCTGATGGCGTGCGGCCCGAGCTCTTTGGCCAAGCTTTGCGTGAAACCGATGACACCGAACTTGGCCGCCGAATAGGGTGTGCGGAAGGCGTAGCCATGGCGGCCGGCGGCCGACGACATCGAGACGATCGAACCGCCGCCCGCCGCCTTGATCAGCGGCACCGCGCGCCGGGCGCACAGGAACTGGCCGGTCAGGCAGATGTCGATGCAGCGCCGCCAGTCCGCCGGATCGATCTCGTCGACACCGCCGGTCGGCCCGGCAATGCCGGCATTGTTGATCAGCGCATCGAGCCCGCCGAGTTTTTTCTCGACCGCCTCGAACAGACGGTCGACGTCCTCGTCGCGCGAGACGTCGGCCTTGACCGCCGCGACCAGGTCGATCTTGCTGGGAGCAGCGGCCAGCGCCTCGTCGGAAACGTCGCAGACGACGATGCGGGCGCCGAGGCGTGACAGCGTGTCGGCTATGGCAAACCCGATGCCGCCTGCGCCCGCCGTCACCAGCACGCGCTGGCCTTTCAGCCCGGTCAAAAATTCGTCCGCCGATGCCGGCGCCCTTGTGCTCATGGTCATGTCCTTCTCATTGCAGCCGCCGTTCGCGCAGCGCCATGACGGCGCCCAGAACGACCAGTCCGTAAAGAATTGCCCTCGTGGCATAGGGAAGCGTGGTGCCGGCGAGCAGCATCTGCAGTGCCGTCAGCAACAACACGCCGCCGAGCATGCCGAGATAGTGGCCGCGCCCGCCGGTGATCAGCGCGCCGCCGACCACCACCACGGCGATCGACGGCAATAGATAGTCGTCGCCCATGCCGAGGCTCGCCTGACCCGAAAAGCCGGTCAGCATGACGCCGACAACAGCCGCGCAGACGGCCGAAAGCATGTAGACCAGGATCAGCGTGCGCTCGACGCCGATGCCCGACAAGCGCGCCGCGCGCAGCCCGTTGCCGATGCCGTAGACGCGCCTTCCGAACGGGGTGCGGCCAAGCAGGAGTACCGCTGCGACGACAAAGACGACCATCAGCAGCACGATTGGAGTCAGCAGGCCGGCGAGCTTGGCCGTCATGACCCAGCGCAGCATCGGCGAGGAAAACCCGGCCGGCGTTCCCTGCGAATAGAGCAGCGCACAGCCTTGCAGAATGCCGTTGGTGGCGAGCGTCATGACGATCGGCGAGATGCCGAGATAGACGATGCCGAAACCATTGGCGAAGCCGATGGCGCAGGCCATCACCAGGACGACCGGCAAGGCGTAGACAAGGGCGGCGTCGGAGCCGTTGACCATGCCCGCCAGGATGATGCCGGAGATGCCGATCGTCCACGGCACGGAGAGATCGAGGCCTCCGGTCAGGATGACGGTTCCCTGTCCGAGCGCCAGGACGGCTAGGAAGGAGGATAGCACCAGCAGCGAATTCCAATAGCCCGGATTGAGGATGGCGCGGCCGAGCCAGATCTGGGTGACAAGCACGATGAGCAGCAGGCAGACATAGGCCGGCAGCGCATAGCGCAGCGTTTCCGCATTGCGCAGATGGAAGGCAGGGCGCGGCGATGCCGGACTGCGCTGGGCATGGGCTGGCTCGGCGATCTTGAGACGCCGGTCCACGCGCTCGAGTTGCGAGGGCAATATGCCGGCGCGCCAGGCGGCGAGCCGGGCACGCGCGGCGCGCAGTTGCACGGCAAGCACCGATGCATGCGAGATCGAGCCGGCAAGTGCCGCCAGTACCAGAATGGTGCCTTCGGCGATGGTCGCATAATAGGCCGATACGTTGAGCACCAGCAGGATGTTCACCACGATCATCAGGATAAAGGCGCCGAAGACAGAGCCCACCGGGCCGCCCTGCCCGCCACCGAGGCGCGTGCCGCCGACGACGACCGCCGCGAACATCGACAAGAGCAGCGGATTGCCGACCAGCGGATCGCCGCTGCCGGTCTGGGCGCTGATGAACACGCCGGCAAGGCCATAGCAGCCGCCGGCGATGACATAGACGGCAAAGCGCACCAGAACGACATTGATGCCGACGGAAGCGGCCGACTCCGGATCGCTGCCAAGCGCGTAGAGTGCTGTGCCGAAGCGGGTTCCCTTCAGCCAGAACCAGGCGAGCAGGACGACACCGATCACCACCAGCGGCATCGGCAGCCAGCCGGCGATCGCGTCGCCGAGATAGAAGGTGCCGAGATCGGGCGACACGAAGCCGCCGGGCTTGTCCATCACCAGCAGCGTGACACCTTGCAGGATGAACATGGTGGACAGCGTCACCACGATCGGCTGCATGCGCAGCACCGCGATGAAGAAGCCGTTGAAGGCGCCCACCGCCATGCCGACGCCGATGCCGACGGTGGTCCACAGGAGGATGCTTGCGCCTGGCGCCATCGGATCCATGCTCGATGCCAGCACGGCATTGACCAGCGATATCACCGCGCCGGCGGACAGGTCGAAGCCGCCCGACAGGATCACGATCGTCTGGCCGATCGCCGCGAGCGCCGAGGTGGCGCCGCCGCTCGACAGGAACGACACATCGAAATAGGTCAGCGGCCCAGCGCTGATCCAGTCGACGACGAAGAGCAGGATCGCCAGGACGGCCGCGGCGATCAGCGCGCCGCGATTGCGCACCAGCGCACGGCGCAGTCCGAAGCCGCCGGGAACAGGGGATGAGGCTGCTGCGCTGCTCATGCGGCGGCTTCCCCGGCATGGCCGAGCGCCGGGCGCATGATGGCCGGTTCGGTGATAGCGTCGCCTTCGAGTTCGGCGGCGATGCGCCCGTCATAGAGGACCAGCACCCTGTCGCATTGGTGAACGAGTTCGGGGATCTCCGTCGAGTGCAGCAGGATCGAACCGCCCGAAGCCACGTAGTTTCGCATCATCACATAAAGCTCGTGCTTGGTGCCAACGTCGATGCCTCGGGTGGGATCGAACAACAGCAGGATGCGGCTCTGCGCCACCAGCCACTTGGCGATGGCGATCTTCTGCTGGTTGCCGCCGGAAAACGCACCGGCCCGCGTCCACAGCGCGCGGCGGTCGACCTCGACAGTGGCGAATGCCGCCTCGACGGAGCGGGTCTCGGCTTGCGCGTCGACAAGGCCTAGCCGTGTGAAGCGCGATATCACCGGCAGCGTGGCGTTCTGGCTGCCCGACAATTTCAGGAACAGGCCTTCGGATTTGCGGTCTTCCGGCACCAGGCCGATGGCCATGTTGGGGCGCAAGGCATCGGCCGGCGAACCGAGCCAGACCTTGCGGCCGTCGACGAGGATGTGGCCGCGCTCGATCTCGGCCATGCCAAAGCAGGCCAGGAACAGGTCCTGCTGGCCCATGCCTTGCAACCCGGCGACGCCGAGGATTTCGCCCTTGCGCAGATCGAAGCCGGCGCCGTCGAGCTTGCGTCCGACCTTGAGGTCGCGCACGCCCAGAACCGGCGGACCGAAGGCCTGGGCGCTGTCCGGCTTGGGCGGAAAGGTCTGCTCGATGCTGCGGCCGATGATCTTTTCGATGACGTCGGCATCCGAGACATCGGCGACCGGCGCGGTGACGATGTGGCGGCCGTTTCTCAGGATCGTCAGCGTGTCGCAAAAAGCGCGGACCTCGCGCATGCGGTGGGTGATGAAGACGATGGTGGTACCCGCCGTCTTCAGCCTGGCGATGATGTCGCCCAGCCAGTCGACGTCGCGTCCGGCGAGCGTCGAGGTCGGTTCGTCGAGCAAAAGGATGCGCGGCTTGCGGTAGACGGCGCGCGCGATCTCGATCTTCTGGCGCACCGAAAGCTCGAGCTCGCTCACCTCGGCATCGAGATCGACGGAAAAACCGAGATCTTCGATATGGCGGCGGACGGCCTTGCGGGCGGCACCGCGGCGGATCAGGCCGGAGATGCCGACGGGGGCGTAAGGCAGCAGCATGTTGTCGAGCACGGAGAGATCGCGCACCAGGGTCATCTCCTGGAATGCTGTCTGCATGCCGAGCGCATGTGCTGCGCGCGGTGCGCCGTAAGCGATCTCCTTGCCGAAGACACGGACATGGCCTTGGCTCGGCCGGACCAGCCCGGACAGCAGCTTCACCAGTGTCGACTTGCCGGCTCCGTTTTCACCGAGCAGGGCATGGACGCTGCCGGGCGCGATCGCAAACGACACGCCGTCCAGCGCGACGGTCGGGCCGAACGCCTTGCTGATGCCGTCGATCTCGACGGCGGGGAGCTCGGAGTGTTCTGTCATTGTCCTCGATCGCCGGCTTGGCATGGATTGACGACGCACGGACAGTTGTCCGTGCATCGTCACACGGGC
The DNA here is from genome assembly GCF_003997175.1 of Mesorhizobium sp. Primo-A. NCBI lineage: Bacteria > Pseudomonadati > Pseudomonadota > Alphaproteobacteria > Hyphomicrobiales > Phyllobacteriaceae > Mesorhizobium > Mesorhizobium sp. Primo-A. Next base: position 16,664 of record NZ_RZTG01000019.1, on the reverse strand, counting down.
CTTGGGAGGCTTAGTTCTCCGGTTGTCCGACGAGGGCAGCATTAAGGCCGACCTCGGGTGTCTGGTCCGAGAAGATCGAGGCAAACCAGCCCGGATTGGAGACCAGCGACGGCTTGAAGGCGTTGCAGCCGGCCTTCATCTCCGCCCATGTGCCTTCGTCGCACAGCTTGATCGTCTCATTGGTAACGACCGGCAGCGGCAGGATGGTGGTCTTCGGCACGTCCTTGCCTTCGATCGCCTCGACGGCAAGCTTCAGCGCCAGCGCACCCGAATAAGGCGGCGAGGCATAGGAAATGCGTTGTGCGCCCGCCGGTGCATAAGGAGGAGCGGCACCTTCGACTTCGGTGCCCTCCGGCAGCATCTGGATGCGGCCGCCATTGGAACCTTCGCCGGCGCAAGGCAGGAGTTCGCTGGTCTTCTTGCCAGCCTCGAGCTGCATCGAGTTGGCGGTGAAGCAGCCGACCTGCATCCACAGTCCGTTGATGTCGTCCCAATTGCGGGTGGCCAGGATTTTCGAAAGTTCGGTGCGGGCGACCGCCTGGCTCCACATGCCGACAGCCTCGCCGACGATCTTGATATCAGGATACTTGGCGAAGACTTCCTTGGCGGCCTTTGTCCGCTGATCGTCAACGGATGTTCCCGGGACGCCCGTGATGGCGATGATGTTGCCCTTGCCATTGAGCTTCTTGACCAGCCATTCGGCGGTCACCCTGCCCGCTTCCAGCTGGTCTATGTGGACGTTGTAGGCACAAGGCTCGGTGATCTCGGCGTCGTACGCAAAGACCTTCACGCCCTTGTCGCAGGCATTCTTGACGACCTGGTTGAGCGCGGTCGGCGAGATCGGATACACGACAATGGCTTCGGCGCCGCTTTGCACCATTGCGTTGATCTGCTGAATCTGGCGTTGCGCGTTGGGGCCAGCGACCTGGACCTGCAGGTCGACCTTGTCGGCCAGGCTCTTATGAGCGGCCATGGCCTTGACCATATTGGCCGCCTCCGCCTGCCAATCATTGCCGATGTAGCTCATGCTGAGAAAGATCTTGTGCTTCTCGGCGGCCTGCGCGGCGGACAGGCCGAAGGCGCACGCAGCCATGCCGGCCAGCAGCGCGAGCCGCCGGACTTTCGATCCGATACCCATGTGGAACTCCTCCCAAACAGAACGACCAAATGCCTCCCAAGGGCACAAAACGTAAACCCTTGTCATTCGATGCCAGCGACCGTATCATGATTTGATCAAATATCAATGATGAAATCGTTTATATCAAAACGGGCTATGTCGGCCGCTTGACGTGGCACCACGAACCTTGCATTCCGGCACAAGCAATAGTGTCGCCCATGGGCGGGAAGGTTGACCGGAGATGGCTGGATCGGCGTTCAGGAAGCCTGGTGTCGAGATCATTCCACTGTCCAAGGAAACTCTGCAGGACCGGGTCTACAACCAGGTCACCGAACTGATTCTCGACGGCAGCATCGTGCCGGGCGAGATGGTCACGGTTCAGAGCCTCGCCGACGCCTTTGGCGTCAGTCCGATGCCGGTCAGGGAAGCGCTGCGGCGCCTGACGGCAGCCAACGCGCTGACGGTAGTATCCGGGCGCTCCATTGGTATTCCGGCGCTCAGCCGCGAGCGGCTCACCGATTTGCGAAATGTACGTTTTGAGATAGAGGCCATCGCCGCCGGCTGGGCCTCACAGAACCGCAGTGATGCGGATCTTGCGATTTTCGCGCGCGATCTGGACTCACTGGAACGCGCGAATGGCGCGGACGACGTAAAGGCCTATCTCAGGGCGAATTATACCTTCCACTTCGCAATCTACCGAGCAGCGGGATCCGAAACCCTGCTCAAGATCATCAAGGATCTATGGCTGCAGATCAGCCCCTATTTCAATATGCTGCATGGATCCTACTCGACCGCGAACACATACCATCAACAGATGTTTGCGGCCCTGCGCGACCGGGACGAGCAGGCAGTTCAGGCGGCGGTTCGCGGCGATATCGATGCGGCTTTCGACATGCTGGTCGATCTTTTGAAGTAGCGCCCGGCCCGACCTCCGACCCCTATCACATGCCTCCTATTTCTGGGGATGGCAGAGCAGCGCTCATGCGCACTCAGCGGGCAAGCGCGGGCTTCTTCTGGTGATCTAGAGATCATATCCCGAGCGCGTCATCCATGGTTCTCGTGCTTGAGCTTGCGAGGGCGGCAGCCGATGACGCGGCGAAGCACATGACCCGCATCCTCATTGTCATTATCGGATTGCCAAAATGTGGTAGCGTGATTATACCAGTTGATCAGTTGACGACGGGCGATACCGTCCGCTGAGATCAGGAGTAGTGACCAAATGACAACGATTGCGCTGTTCGGTGCCGGTGGGAAAATGGGCTACCGCCTGTCGACCAATTTTCGCGGGTCGCCCTACACAATACGCCATGTCGAGGTCAGCGATGCCGGCCGCGAACGGCTGAAGACCGGGCTGGGTTTCGATACTGTCAGCGCCGACGAAGCGCTCAAGGGCGCCGATGTGGTGATCCTGGCCGTTCCCGACACGCATATCGGCAAGGTGGCGACCAGCATCGAGAGCAAGCTGGCGCCGGGCACCATGGTGGTGGTGCTCGACGCGGCGGCACCCTTCGCCGGCCACCTGCCGAATCGACCGGACCTCACCTATTTCGTCACCCACCCCTGCCATCCGCCGATCTTCAACGACGAAACAGATATGGCGGCAAAGAAGGACTATTTCGGCGGCGTCAAGGCCAAGCAGCATATGGTCAGCGCCTTGATGCAGGGGCCGGAAGAGGATTACGCCAAGGGCGAGGCGATCGCGAAGATCATCTGGGCGCCGGTCATGCGTTCGCACCGCGTCAGCGTCGAACAGATGGCGCTGCTGGAACCCGGGCTTTCGGAGACGGTGTGCGCCTCGCTGCTGGTGGTCATGAAGGAAGCCGTCGACGAGGTCGTGGCACGCGGCGTCGACCAGCAGGCGGCGCTCGACTTCCTGCTCGGCCATATGAACGTGCTGGGCGCCGTCATTTTCGGCGAGACCAAGGGCGTTTTCTCGGATGCCTGCAACAAGGCGATCGAGTTCGGCAAGCCGGTGCTGATGCGGGACGACTGGAAGCGCGTGTTCGAGCCGGAAGAGATCGCCGCCAGCATTCAGCGTATCACCTGAAGAGGAGAGGCGCTGCCGCCGCGACGTCGCCGTACCGTTGCCGACGCTCGGCATCGTAGCTCATCAGGTACATATCACCTGAATTCGTGGTTGACTCATCATACCAGTTGGCTTAGCTGTTCATGGCTCGGATCGACAGGGTTTTGGCAGGAGTACGGTGGGCGAGTGGAGGATGGCTGGGGAGCAACGATCCGTGGAGGGAAGCCGGCAAACGGCTCTTTAGCCCCGAAGCGATCCGCCGCCCGCGCCGCCTGACGAATTCGGATGCCGACAGATGCTTTCGGTAACCAAGGCAATTTTTCAAACGGGAGGACTTCATGAAACTTACACGCAGAATGACGCTTGCGGCTTTCGCCGGCATGCTGGCGCTTGGCACGGCCGTGCCCGCCTATGCGGCGGATCTCATTGCCATCATCACGCCCTCGCACGACAATCCGTTCTTCAAGGCGGAAGCCGTCGGCGCCGAAGCCAAGGCCAAGGAACTCGGCTACGAGGCGCTGGTGCTGGTCCATGACGACGACGCCAACAAGCAGTCCGAGCTGATCGACACCGCGATCGGCCGCGGCGCCAAGGCGATCATCCTCGACAATGCCGGCGCCGACGCCACCGTCGCCGCGGTACAGAAGGCCAAGGACGCAGGCATTCCGTCCTTCCTGATCGACCGCGAGATCAACGCCACCGGCGTCGCCGTCGCGCAGATCGTCTCCAATAACTACCAGGGCGCCCAGCTCGGCGCGCAGGAATTCGTCAAGCTGATGGGCGAGAAGGGCAATTTCGTCGAGCTGGTCGGCAAGGAATCCGACACCAATGCCGGCATTCGTTCCAAGGGTTATCACGACGTCATCGACGACTATCCGGACCTGAAGATGGTCGCCCAGCAGTCGGCCAACTGGAGCCAGACGGAAGCCTATTCCAAGATGGAATCGATCCTGCAGGCCAACCCCGACATCAAGGGCGTGATCTCCGGCAACGATACGATGGCGATGGGCGCCTATGCGGCACTTGCCGCGGCGAACCGCAAGGATGTCATCGTCGTCGGCTTCGACGGATCGAACGATGTTCGCGACTCCATCACCTCGGGCGGCATCAAGGCAACGGTGCTGCAGCCCGCCTTCGCGCAGGCGCAGATGGCGGTCGAGCAGGCCAACGACTTCATCAAGAACAAGAAGTCGCCGGCCAAGGAAAAGCAATTGATGGACTGCGTTCTGGTCAATGGCGACAATGCCGCCAAGCTGGAGACCTTCGCGCTGACGAACTGAGCCAGCGTGATTTGAATAGCGAGGGGCGAACCCAGGATCGCCCCTCGCCGCCATTTTCCGTGGGCCGCCCACGATGCTGAACGACAGGCCGCCATGCTGAACACCAAGCCGAACTGGCCGATCCTTACCGTGATGGTCGGCATCAGCCTGACCGCCTGCAAGATCCTGCCGACGAAATCGGACGACGGCAACAACGCTGCCACCTTCAATCCAGACAAGATGGTCGAAGAGATATGGGCGGCAAAGGTCGTGCCCTATCTCCAGCAGAAAGCCGGACCGTTTGCGCAGGTTCACACACTGGCGACAACCGACCCAGCGGCTGCCGGCGCCAAATACGGCAATCCGAACAAGCAGGCGAATTCGCCTTGGACTTTCGCGGTTCGGCTGGAAGGCAAGATTATCGCGGCCAACACACAGTCGCGTGCGGCAACGGTCGACGTCGATGTCGACGGCGACGGCAAAGCCGATGCACGGGTGCAGATCGGACCGGCGGTGCGCGGTACCGCGCTGCGCGACAGCCTGGACTTCATCCAGTTCAACGACTTCACCAACCAGATCGACTTCGCCCAGTTCGGCAAGGCTTTCAACGCTTATGCCGACAAGACGGTGCTTTCCAAGCTGCCGCGCGAGGCGCTGGAAGGCCGCAGTGCCAAGGTGCTCGGCGCCTATACGCTGGGGAGCGGCCAGGACCTGCCGCTGGTGACGCCGGCGGAGGCAGAGATCGGGCCGAAGCCATGAGCGCGATCGCGGAGCGCGAAATCATTCTGAAGCTCGAGGACGTCTCCAAGGTCTATTCCGGCACCGTTGCGGTCAAGCGCGCCAATTTCGAGGTGCGCAAGGGCGCGGTCAACGTGCTGGTCGGCGAGAACGGCGCCGGCAAGTCGACGCTGATGAAGATCATCGCCGGTGTCGAACGGCCGACCGCCGGCCGCATCCTGCTGGAAGGCGAAGAGGTTTCCTTCTCGTCATCCGGTGACGCGGTGAACCGTGGCATCGGCATGGTGTTCCAGGAGCTGAACCTGTTCGGCAATATGAGCGTCGCCGAGAATATTTTCGCCACCCGAGAAATCACCAACCGCTTCGGCAAAATCGACCACGCGCAACAGGAAAACCGCGCTGCGGAATTTCTGGAACGCCTACAGGCCGGCATCCGGCCCGACATGCTGGTCGAGGATCTGCGCATCGGCCAGCAGCAGCTGGTCGAGATCGCCAAGGCGGTTTCGCTCGATGCACGCATCCTGATCATGGACGAGCCGACCTCGGCGCTGAGTGCTGCGGAAGTCGAGATCCTGTTCAAGGTGATCGCCGACCTCAAGGCGCGCGGCGTGGCGATCGTCTACATTTCGCACCGGCTCGAAGAGCTGATCCGCATCGGCGACTACATCACCGTGCTGCGTGACGGCCGCATCACCGGCCAGGAAGAGATGAAGAACGTCGACACGCAGTGGATCGTTCGCCAGATGATCGGCTCCGACGCCAAGGACTTCGCCAAGGCCGACGGCCATCTTCCGGGCGAAGAGATTTTTCGTGCCGAGGAGATCTGCCTGCCTCGTGCCACCGGCGGACTTGCCGTCGACCATGTGTCGTTGTCGCTGCGTGCCGGCGAGATCCTCGGCATATACGGCTTGATGGGCGCCGGGCGCAGCGAACTGTTCGACTGCATCATGGGCCGCCACGGCCATTCGACCGGCGACATCTTCATTGGCGGTAGAAAGGTCAAGGAGCGCGATACGACGCGGCGCATCCGGCGCGGGCTGGCGCTGATCCCCGAGGATCGCCAGCGCGAAGGGCTTGTCTCGATCCTTTCGGTCGCCAGCAATTTGACGCTGGCCAGCCTGTCGCGCTTTGCCCGCCTGTTCCACATCCGTGGCGCTGACGAAAGGCAGGCGGTGACGCAGGTGGTGCGGGAGTTGGCGATCAGGGTCGCCGACCCGGCGCAAGAGGTGTCGTCGCTGTCGGGCGGCAACCAGCAGAAGGTGGTGATCGGCAAGGCGCTGCTCACCGGGCCCAAGGTGCTGCTGATGGACGAGCCCAGCCGAGGCATCGATGTCGGCGCCAAGGCCGACGTCTTCCGCACCATGCGCAAACTGTCGCGCGATGGATTGGGCATTCTCTTCGCCACCTCGGATCTCGATGAGGTGATGGCGCTGTCAGACCGCATTGCGGTGATGAGCAACGGAAAACTGACGGGCATGTTCGATCGCTCCGAGGCGACGGAGGCAGCCCTTGTCTCCGCCTCGGCACTTGGCCACGGGCCGACCCCGCACACGGAGAAAACCGCCCATGACTGACATCCCGGCCAAGGCGGCTGTCCCCTCCGTCTCGAGCGGCTCGCTGCTGCTGACGCTGATGAAGGCGAGAACCTTCATCGCGCTCATCGCCGTCTTGATCTTCTTTTCGATCGCGGCGCCTAATTTCCTGTCGACCGCCAATCTGATCCTGATGTCGAAGCACGTGGCGCTGAATGCGTTCCTGGCGATGGGCATGACCTTCGTCATTATCACCGGCGGCATCGACCTTTCGGTCGGTTCGATCGTCGGCCTGTGCGGTATGGTGGCCGGGTATCTCGTGCTCAACGGCATCGACCTGCAGATCGGCTACACCATCTATTTCAACGTCTTTGAGATCGCGCTGATCACGCTTGCCGTCGGCATATTGATCGGCGCCGTCAACGGCTTGCTGATCACCAGGCTAAACGTCGCGCCGTTCATCGCCACGCTCGGCGTGCTCTATGTCGCGCGCGGCCTGGCGCTGCTGTCGTCGGATGGCCGCACCTTTCCCAACCTCGTCGGCAAGCCGGAGCTTGGCACCACCGGCTTCGGCTTCCTCGGGGCCGGTCGGCTGCTTGGCCTGCCGGTGGCGATCTGGATCCTCATCGTCGTTGCACTGGGAGCCGCCTATCTCGCCAAGTACACGCCACTCGGTCGCCATATCTTCGCCGTCGGCGGCAATGAACGGGCGTCGCGGATTTCGGGCGTCCGGGTCAACATGGTCAAGATGTTCGTCTATATGTTCTCCGGTTTCTGCGCGGCGATCGTCGGCCTGATCATCTCGTCCGAGCTGATGGCCTCGCATCCGGCGACGGGCGAAAGCTTCGAGCTCAACGCCATTGCGGCGGCAGTGCTCGGCGGCACCTCGATGTCGGGCGGCCGCGGCACGATCGGCGGCACCATCGTCGGCGCCTTCGTCATCGGCATTCTTTCGGACGGGTTGGTGATGATGGGCGTGAGTTCGTTCTGGCAGATGGTGATCAAGGGCCTCGTCATCATCGTCGCCGTCGTCGTCGACCAGGCACAGCGCCGGCTTCAGCAACGTGTCACCTTGATGCAGATGGCAAAGGCAGGCTGAGCATGGCGGAACTGCGGGGAGCGCTGATCGGCTGCGGCTTCTTTGCCGTCAACCAGATGCATGCCTGGCGCGACATAGCGGGCGCCTCGATCATCGCCATCTGCGACCGTGACCCGGAACGGTTGCGGATCGTCGGTGACCAGTTCGGCATTGCGAAGCGCTATACCGATGCGGCGGAACTATTTGCCGGCGAAAGCCTGGACTTCGTCGATATCGCCACCACCGCGCCCAGCCATCGTCCGCTTGTCGAAATGGCGGCCGCCCACCGCGTTCCGGTGATCTGCCAAAAGCCGTTCGCGCCGACGCTTGCCGACGCAAAGGCGATGGTCAAGGCATGCGCGGAAGCCGGCGTTCCGCTGATGGTGCATGAGAATTTTCGCTGGCAGTCACCTATCCAGGCGGTGCGGACCGTGCTCGATAGCGGCGAGATCGGCACGCCCTTCTTCGGGCGTATCTCCTTCCGCTCGGCCTATGACGTGTTTTCCGGTCAGCCCTATCTGGCGACGGGAAAGCGCTTCATCATCGAGGACCTCGGTATCCATATCCTCGATATCGCCCGTTTCCTGCTCGGCGACGTCTCGACCATCACGACACGAATCGCCCGCATCAATCCCGCCATTGCGGGCGAGGATGTGGCGACCATGCTGATGGACCACAAGAGCGGCGCAACCTCCGTGGTCGACTGCAGCTACGCGACCAAGCTCGCCACCGAGCCGTTTCCCGAAACGCTGATCGAGATCGATGGCAGCGACGGCACGATCCGGCTGGCGCAGGGATACCGGCTGACCGTCACCGGCAAGAGCGGCACGGCCGTCACCGACGTCTCGCCGCCGCTGCTGGCCTGGGCGTCGCGGCCCTGGCACAACATCCAGGAAAGCGTCGTAGCCATCCAGCAGCACTGGGTCGACTGCCTGGCAAAGGGGACCGAGCCGGCGACCTCGGGCGCCGACAATCTTAGGACATTCGCGCTGGTCGAGGCCGCCTATGCTGGGGCCGCGAGCCGGCAACCGGTGCAACTCGACGCCTTGCCGAAATGACCGCCGGCACTTTCCTGCTCTACGGCACGCGCGTGGTCGAGGCCGAGCCGGTCAGGCTCAGCGCAGGCTCGCTCAGCGCCGACTTCGTCAACGGCAATCTGCGCACCATCCGCCATGGCGGCACCGAAGTGCTGCGCGCCATCGCCTATATCGTGCGTGACCGCGACTGGGGCACCTATGAGCCAAATTTGACGGACCTGGTGATCGAGCAGGGTGCCGACGCTTTTTCGGTCAGCTATTCGGCAAGCTGCCTGGCCCCCGATGGAAACCGGCTCGGCTTCCGCGCCACCATCAAAGGCTCTGCCGACGGCCGTCTGGTCTTCGACGTCAGCGCCCTTCCCGAAAACGATTTCGAAACCAACCGCTGCGGCTTCTGTATCCTGCACCCGATCGCCGACCTCGCCGGTAGCCCGGTCATGGTCGAGCACACAGACGGCAGCGTGGTGGCGACGAAACTTCCCCAGCTGATCGACCCCTGGCAGCCTTTCAAGGATATCCGCGCCATCTCCCATCAGGTTCGGCCTGGTGTCATCGCTGAGTGCCGGATGGAAGGCGATACTTTCGAAATGGAGGACCAGCGCAACTGGTCGGACGCCTCCTACAAGACCTATGTGCGGCCGCTGGTGCTGCCGTGGCCGTATGTGCTGCCTGCCGGCCAGCCCCTGAGCCAGACGATCAGCCTGCGCATCGCAGGTGAAGGCAAAGCGCCGGCTGCCGCAGTGGCCAGCGAACCGGTCAGGGTCGAACTCGGCGAGGCGGGAGCAAGGCTGCCCGATGTCGGCGTGGTCATCTATCCCGAGGATGTCGAGACGGCGCTGGCGAACCTCTCCACGCTGGCGGCACTCGGCCCACAACAGCTGCTGTTTCACCACGATCCGACGCGCGGCCACGGGCTCGATGCCTTGCGCGCTTTCGCCCGGCTCGCAACTGCCTACGCAGCCGAAACCACCCTCGAATGCGTCGTTGCCTGCGCTGGTGATCTTGACGCCGAGTTGTCCGGCGTCGCCGACCTGGTTCGCCGGGCCGGGCTAAAACTCTCGGCCATTGCCGTGTCGCCGTCGGTCGACCGGCAGTCGACACCGCCGGGCAGCGCGTGGCCGGAATGCCCGCCGCTCGACGACATTTATGCCGCAGCGCGGCGGGCATTCCCCGATATCCGCCTCGGCGGCGGCATGTTCAGCTATTTCACCGAACTCAACCGCAAGCGCGTTCCGGCAGACCAGCTCGATTTCGTCACCCATTGCACCTGCCCGATCGTGCACGCCGCCGACGATCTCAGCGTCATGCAGTCGCTGGAGGCGCTGCCTTTCATCACCCAATCGGCACGGGCTATCTTCGGGGCAAAGCCCTACCGGATCGGACCGTCGACGATTGCCATGCGCCAGAACCCTTATGGCGGAGCGACCAAACCCAATCCCGGGGGACAGCGCATTGCCATGGCCGACAGCGATCCGCGCCATGCCGGCCAGTTCGCGGCGGCTTGGACGGTCGGCTATGCCGCGCGCGTCGCAGCCGCTGGGCTGGAACAGCTCACGCTCTCCAGCTTCACCGGACCGTTCGGCGTGCTGGCGTCATCCGGAGAACCCGTCGCGGAAGGATCGCCCCGGCCGCTCTTCAGAGCCATCAAGGGGCTTTGCGAACTGGCCGGCCTTGCGCATGTGGCCGCAGGGACGAGCGATGAGACCAAGGTGCTGGCGCTGGCTGGACGCTCGGCCTCGGGCGACACTGTCGTGTGGCTGGCGAACCTGACGGCGGACGACGTGCAAGTCGACATTTCAGCTTTTGGCCGAGGCCATCTCGTGATGACGCCTTACGAGATCGTCCGGATCGACTGACGTTATTTTTCGGAGTTCATCACATAGAGCGCGCGCGAGCGTTCGAGATGCTTGATCATCGCCTTCTCGGCGCCATCGGCATCCTTCTTCTCGATGCGGCCGATGATCTCTTCGTGCTCGGTGAGCGTGAACTTTTCCTTGCCGGTCCAGATCAGCATTTCGGTGTGGTATTCCTTCAGCCAGCCGAGCATCGCCTCGCTGACGGCGACATAGATCGGGTTGCCGGAGATCGCGGCGATCTGTGTATGGAACTTCATGTCGGCGGAGATGAAGGCTTCGGAATCGCCGCGAAAGCCGCGCTGTTCGGCAACGGTGGCCCGCAGCCGCAGCACATCCTCGGCGGTGGCCTTTTCGGCGGCTTCCCTGACCATGCCACGCTCGAAGAAGATGCGCGCGGTCTTCAGGTGCTCCAGCGTGTCTTTCGATGACGACAGGATGATCTTGGCGGCGCCGTCGACCTGCTTGATGATCGACTTGGCGGTGAGTTGCAGCACCTTGGCGCGTTCGCCATGCGAGATCGCAACCAGCCCCATATTGCTCAGCGCCTGCATCGCCTCGCGGATCGCGGGGCGGCCGACCTCGAAGCGCTCCATCAGCTCGCGCTCCGAGGGCATGTCGTCGCCTGGCATCAGCTCGCCGCTGGTGATCAGGCGCTTCAGCCGCAAGAAGACCTCATCGGAAAGCTTGCGCCGGACAATCGGTTCCGAACGGTTCATCGCCGCGAATCACTCCCTTGACCCGGCCCTATCTAACACTGCCGCCACAATTCCCGGAATTGCCGTCTGTCGATCCCGCTGCCGGATATGACTTGCAATACTTATGTACTCATTATACCAGATTCGAAACACCAGTGAACCTTTTTCGAACGCCTCGGCTTGAGACAGCGGACCATGATCACCCTCACCTACCGCATCGAAACGCCTGGAAGCATCGAAGCGCTGGCGGCCAAGATCGCCAGCGATCAGTCGACCGGCACCTTCGTAGCGCTGCCCGGCGAGACCGAGGAACTGAAGGCCCGGGTGGCGGCACGTGTGCTGGCGATTCGGCCTCTGCCCGATGCCGAGCGGCCGTCGCTTCCCAATGACGGTAAGGGGCCGTTCAGGCGCGCCGATGTCGACATCGCCTTTCCGTTCGATGCCATCGGCACCGACCTTTCGGCGCTGATGACGATTGCCATCGGCGGCACCTATTCGATCAAGGGCCTTACCGGGATTCGCGTCGTCGACATGAAATTGCCGGAGGAGTATCGCGGGGCACATCCCGGCCCACAGTTCGGTGTCGCCGGCAGCCGCCGGCTGACCAATGTGACTGACCGCCCGATCATCGGCACGATCGTCAAGCCGGCGCTAGGATTGCGGCCGCACGAGACGGCGGCAATGGTGGCGGAACTGATCGCCGCCGGCGTCGACTTCATCAAGGATGACGAGAAGCTGATGAGCCCGGCCTATTCGCCCCTGTCGGAACGGGTGAAGGCAATCATGCCGCTGATCCTCGATCACGAGCAGAAGACCGGCAAGAAGGTGATGTATGCCTTCGGCATTTCGCACGCCGATCCCGACGAGATGATGCGCAACCACGATCTGGTGGCGAAGGCCGGCGGCAATTGTGCTGTTATCAACATCAATTCGATCGGCTTTGGCGGCATGGCATTCCTGAGAAAACGCTCCGGCCTGGTGCTGCATGCTCATCGCAACGGCTGGGACATCCTCACCCGTCACCCCGGCCTCGGCATGGACTTCAAGGTCTGGCAGCAATTCTGGCGACTGCTCGGCGTCGACCAGTTCCAGATCAACGGCATCGCCTCGAAATACTGGGAACCGGATGACTCTTTCGTCGAATCCTTCAAGGCGGTGACGACGCCGATCTTTTCGGCTGGGGACTGCGCATTACCGGTGGCAGGTTCCGGCCAGTGGGGCGGTCAGGCGCCCGAGACATATGCACGAACCGGCCGGACCGTGGATCTTCTCTATCTCTGCGGCGGCGGCATCGTCAGCCATCCGGACGGACCGGGCGCCGGCGTACGTGCCGTGCAGCAAGCCTGGCAATCGGCGGTCGACGGCATTCCGCTGGCCGACTTCGCCTTGAACCATCCCGAACTGGCGCGGTCGATCGAAAAATTCGGCGACGGCAAGGCAGCCTGAGACGATGCAGGACCTGCTTCTCAGCTATTATGGCGACGACCTGACCGGCTCGACCGATGTCATGGAGGCGCTCGAGCTCGGTGGCGTGCCGACCGTGCTGTTCATGCGCCAGCCGGACGCGGCCCTGCTGTCCCGGTTTGGCCATTGCCGGGCGATAGGGCTGGCCGGCACCAGCCGCAGTGAGACGCCGCAATGGATGGACACGCATCTGCGCGATGCCTTCGCCTGGCTGAAGACGCTTAACGCCGAGATTTGCCACTACAAGGTCTGCTCGACCTTCGATTCCAGCCCGACGATCGGCAGCATCGGCCGAGCCATCGAGGTCGGCCGCTCGGTGTTCGCGCAGGATAGCGTGCCGCTGCTGGTCGGCGCGCCGCAGCTCAAGCGCTATACCGCTTTCGGCCATCTGTTCGCGGCCTATCGCGACCAATATTTCCGCATTGATCGCCACCCGGTGATGAGCCGTCACCCGACGACGCCAATGGATGAGTCCGATCTGCTGATCCATCTGTCGCGGCAGACGGCGCTGAGCTCCGGGCTGGTCGATCTTGCGACGCTGCAGTCGGCATCGCGGTCGGCGGCGTTCGATCGCCTGACCGGAAACGGCACCGCCATCGTGCTTGTCGATGTCGACAGTCTGGAGACGCAGGTTTTGGCCGGCAAGGAACTGTGGCGCGTTCGCAAGCCCGGCGGTTCTTTTGTCGTCGGCTCGTCCGGTGTCGAATATGCGCTGCTGGCCGAATGGACGTCGAATGGCGTCGTCAGCGCTGGGCCAGGCTTCACACCGCCGGGCGCTGCCGAGCGGATAGCCGTCGTGTCGGGCAGTTGCTCGCCGACCACCGAACGACAGATCCGGCATGCCCTGACCGACGGTTTCGACGGCATCGAGGTCGATCCGGTCGAACTGGTTTCGGAGGCCTCGCAGCAGGCGATCACGCGCGCAACGGCAAGCGGCCGTGCCAGTCTGCAAGCCGGGCGCAGCGTCATCCTCTACACCGCGCTTGGCCCCACTGCCGACAGGGGCGCCGAAATCGACCGGGAGGAAGGCGCCCGCCACAGGCTTGGCCGCGGCCTCGGAGAAATCCTTCGCAACCTGACGGTGGAACAGAGCCTGCGTCGCGTGGTCATTGCAGGCGGCGACACGTCGAGCCACGCACTCGGCGAGACGGGCGTCGATGCCCTGACAATTCGCATGCCGCTGCCCGCTTCGCCGGGTTCCCCGCTTTGCGTTGCCCACTCGCGCGTCAAGGCGATCGACGGACTGGAGGTCGCGCTCAAGGGCGGCCAGGTCGGGACCGATCGCTATTTCTCAGCCATCCGCGACGGCCTCGGCGGTTGAAACAGCCAGCGCCTGCGTCCAGGTGTTGGCCGTGGGAACATCTCAGCGCGCGAAATACGCCTTGCCGGGTGGAAATCCCGGTAACACCCGGTATTATCTGCGAAAATGCCGAAGTCGGGAGGATGCCGGGTGCAGACCAAGAAGATCATCAACGATGGCAACCGCGCCGTCGACGAGATGCTGGAAGGCATCCTGGCAGCGCATCCCCGCCATCTCAAAAGCGTGGACGGCAGTCCACGCTCCATCGTCGCCCGCGACGGGCCGCGCCAGGGCAAGGTGGGCCTGGTCATCGGCGGCGGCTCGGGCCACGAGCCGAGCTTTCTCGGCTTTGTCGGCAAGGGCTTGGCTGACGCTGCGGCCATCGGCAATGTCTTTGCCTCGCCGCCGCCGGACCCGATCCTCGAATGCGCCAAGGCGGTCAGCGGCGGCGCCGGCGTGCTGTTCATGTACGGCAATTATGCCGGCGACGTGATGAATTTCGACATGGCGGCCGAGATGGCGGCGATGGACGACATCGAGGTGCGCACGGTGCTGAGCACCGACGACGTCGCCTCGGCACCGCGCGACCAGCGGCACAAGAGGCGCGGCGTCGCCGGCAATTTCTTCATCTTCAAGGCGGCCGGCGCCGCCTGCGACCGGATGTTGTCGTTCGACGAATGCGAGCGCATCGCCGGCAAGGCCAACGACCACACCTTCACCATGGGCGTGGCGCTGTCGCCCTGTTCGCTGCCGCAGACCCGCCGGCCAAATTTCGAGATCGGGCCGGACGAGATGGAGATCGGCATGGGCATCCACGGCGAGCCCGGCATCGCACGCGAAAAGTTGAAAACAGCCGATGAGATCACCGACGAGATGCTGGACAGGATCCTCGACGAGATGGCGCCGGCGCGCGGCGACAAGGTCGCGGTGCTCGTCAATTCGCTGGGCTCAACGCCGCTGATGGAACTCTACATCATGAACCTGCGCGTGAAGCAGAGGCTTGATGAGATCGGTGTGTCCATCCACGCAAGCTGGGTCGGCAATTACTGCACCTCGCTCGAAATGGCCGGGGCCTCGATCACGCTGCATCGGCTGGACGGCGAGTTGCAGACGATGCTGGACCACCCCTGCGACTGCGCCATGTTTCGCGCCGGCTAAACCCACTCTGTGGCAAGGACTAAGACATGACGACAATCGATACTGCCCGCCTTGTCACGATGTTCGCGGCGATCGCAAACTCCATGTCAGCAGACAGGGACAGGCTGTGCGCGCTTGACGGGGTTATCGGTGACGCCGACCACGGCATCGCGATGGAGCTTGGATTTTCCGCTGCGCGCGATGCGGTGGCCGGACTGGACACCGCGGCGACCGATCCGACCACCTTGCTGAACACGGCGGCAAAGTCGTTCCTGAATGCGGTCGGCGCCTCCTCCGGTCCGCTCTATGCGACCGCGCTCATGCGCGCCGCGGCAGCCGTCAAGGGCAAGACGGCGCTCGACGACGCGGATGTGGTCGCCCTGTTCCAGGCCATGGCCAAGGGCATTCAGGATCGCGGCAAGGCAGAGCTTGGCGAAAAGACGATGATCGATGCATGGGCGCCGGCGGGGCAAGCGGCGGGCGAAGCGCTGGCCTCAGGCAAGGATCTGGCCGCCAGTCTCAAGGCCGCCGCCCAGGCGGCAGAGACAGGCGCGGAAGCGACCAAAGCGATGGTGGCCACCAAGGGCCGGGCATCACGCCTCGGCGAACGTTCGCTTGGCCATATGGATCCGGGCGCTGCGTCCGCCGTCACCGTGATCGAGGCGATGCGGACCGCCTTGACCGACTGATCATCAGCGGACTTGCCGCGTCTTTCAGCGCTTGGCGTCGAGCTTGTCGACGGCCTGCACGTTCGCGGCAGATGGGCCATTCGGATCAAACTCGGAGGCAAGCCATGCGTCGGCGATCGATTTCGCCAGTTCGGGACCGATGACGCGGGCGCCCATGGTGATGATCTGGGCGTTGTTGGACTTGGCGGCGCGCTCCGCGGAATAGGTATCGTGGGTCAACGCGGCGCGAATGCCCGGCACCTTGTTGGCAGAGATGCTGACGCCGATGCCGGTGCCACAAAACAGGATGGCCCGGTCGTAGTTGCCGTCGAGAATTTCGTGGCCGACCGAGGCGGCGATATCGGCGTAGAAGCCGGCCTGGCTCAGGTCGACGACCTGCAACTCCGGCTTGGTGGCGAGATGCTTGGCGATGACATCGAGCAGCGGCTTGCCGGCGCTGTCGGCTCCGAGTGCGATCTTCATGATGATGAACTCCTTTGCTTTTGTCTCTGTCTCTTTGATTTGACGCAATTCCGGACGGAAAACCGCTTCACACTTTCCCGGAATTGCTCGCGCGGTTAGCGCGCGATGGCGGCCGACGCCTTTCTCAGAATGTCGATATAGCCTTCCGCTTGCCACGCCGAGCGGCCGATGAACAGGCCATCAATATGCGGCTGGCCGATAAGTTCGGCCGCGTTGCCGGGGTTGACGCTGCCGCCGTAAAGCACAGGCGGGGCAGCCGGCAGCCGGTCAGCGG
>NZ_RZTG01000018.1:88179-98498 GCF_003997175.1 Mesorhizobium sp. Primo-A | reverse complement strand
GAATAGGGGAATAGGGGGCGACGGGTCATTGGTGTCCTTGCCGTCGCCGCGCTGGCGTCAACGGCGTCCCACAAAAAATCTCCTCAACCTTTCGAACCTTTTGCTGCGCCGCGCCGACTGATGGTCAGAGGCGAATGGGTCGCCTCGATCAAAAGATCCAGGAGATCATCATGTTCAAGCGCACTCTTACCTCGGGCCTCGTCGCCATCTTCGTCGCCACCGGCGCGCTCGCCGGCACTGTCGGCACGTCGTCAGCCCACGGCATGCATGGCCATCATCATCACCACCACAACCATCACAAGAAGCACTTCAAGAAGTTCTGGTGGAAGCACTACAACCACCACCACAACCATCACCACAGGCACGGCAGGGTGATCATTTTCCTTTGATGGAGGGACCCAATTCCCCAAGAGGGCGGCTTCGGCCGCCCTTTTTGCGTTCGGCGATCACCTTGTGAAGTAGGGCGGCAAAGCTGCTGATCCCCGGCAAGCTACGGCATGCACACATTTCCAAGCAACTGGTCTTTGGCGATAGAGTGCATGGCAGCTTGGCGCATGCATTGCCTATGCGGCGCTGGTCCCGCTCCGTCTCGGCTTCGCCGAGCCAACGCTCGCCCACCAACGCTCCTTTCCTTTCCCTCCGGAGGGGGGAAGGTGGCGCTGCGAAGCAGCGACGGATTGGGGGACCCACCCGGCAATCGGGCCTCGGGCCGATCAGTCACCCCAGTCATAGCAGATATGTGCGTGGCATAGCCCCCAGCAAGTGGGGGAGATTGGCCGCATCAACGTCCTCGCCAACCCTTTCCAGTCGCCGTCAGCGTGGACCTCGGTCCATCCGATTTCCCAGCTCCAGAAAAATCAAAAAAGTTCGAACCTTTTTCCTGGCTGTGACGACAGATGATCAAGAGGCGGATGGATCGCCTCGGTCAACGAAGCAAGGAGATCGTCATGTTCAAGAACACACTCGTTTCCGGCCTTATCGCCACCGCCGTCGCCGCCGCCACGCTGGCCGGCACCGTGCAGCCTTCGGCCGCCCACAGCCATCACCACAACCGCGAAATCGGCATCGGCATTGCTGCCGGCGTCGGCGGCTTCGTCCTCGGCAGCCTGCTCGCCCAGCCGCGCACCGTCTATGTCGACGAAGGCGGTGGCTCGTGGCATGTCCGCCGCTGCTACGATCGCTATGCCAGCTACGACGCGGACTCCGATACCTATCTCGGCCACGACGGATACCGCCACTATTGCCGTCTCTGAGGGGAGGACCCGTTCAGCAACAGAGGGGCCCATGCGAGCCCCTCTTCTGTTGTCTGGATGGTAGCGGTGCGTGCTCCATCGGCCGCTTCAGCGCAGAACTGAAGGGATTGGTCCGGCGACAGATCGGACAGTGTACAGAGATTTTCCGAGCGTCTATCCTGGACCGCGAAACGCGGGGAGAGACCCTTGGACGAGCAGGACCCCAGGGAAGACCTGGTCGAAACGGTTTTCCGCAACGGCACCGTCACCACCGTCGGCATCCTGCTGGCGTTTTCGCTGGGCTTCATCACCCATTGGGCCGCCAACCCGATCCCGTGGCAGACCTACCATCTTGTCGCCGTCCTGCCGATCCTGGCCGGCATTGCCTTGCAGATGCGGGCGCTCTCGCTGCTGCTCGACACGAAATGCCTGCAGCGGCGCATCTATGAACGCGCCAACCGCATCTTCATGGCCGGCCTGATATTCACCGCCTGCGGCGTCGGCATGGCCATCCTTCTCGATTTCTTCGATATCGCGACCAGGAGCGCGCTGCCCGGGGCGGGCTGATCAGCCGGCTCGCACGCCGCCGATCATCCTGGTCACCTCGGCTGCCGCATCGCGCACCAGCGGGCCGATCTCGGCCAGCCGCTCCGGCGTCACCCGCACCGTCGGTCCCGACACGGAAACGCCGCCGATCGGCTCGCCGAATTCGTTGAAGATGGCGGCTGCCACGCAGCGCATGCCGGGGTGCCGCTCCTCGTCGTCGACCGACCAGCCGCGCTGCTTGATCCGCGCCAGATCGTGGGCAAGCGCCGAAATGTCGGACAGCGTCCTGTCGGTGAAGCGCTGCAGGCCTGCCTTGCGCAGCATGGTTCCGACGCGCTCCGGCTCGAGATGCGCCAGCACCGCCTTGCCGATGCCGGACGCATGGAAGGGGCTGCGCGTGCCCGGCCGGAAGAAGGCGCGGATCGCCTGATGCGTCTCGACCTGGCTGACGAAGACCACGCAATCGTCCTCGGCGACGCCGAGATTGGCGGTCTCGCCGGTTCTCTCCATCAGCTCCTGCATGACGACACGCGCGCGGTCGACCAGCTTGCGGCGGCGCAGGAAGGCCGCGCCCATACGGTAGGTCTCGACGCCGATCGACCACAGCTGGTCTGATGTGTCGAATTCGACCATTCCGTGGTTTTGCAGCGTCGTCAGCATGCGGTAGGCGGTGGAGGCGGCAAGCCCGCTCTGCGCCGATATCTCGCTCAGCGACAGGCCGCTGCCTTCCGCGACAATGGCCAGGATTCTCAGCGCCCGATCGAGCGACTGCACCGAACTGGCCTCCGAGGGCCCATTGAAAGCGCGCGGCCGGCCGCGCTGGCGTTTTTCCGTGGTTTCCATGGCGCCATTCTCGACCGATCTCGCCAAATGCACAATGAAAAAGTTTTTCACTAAAATCGCAGGCCGGATTCCTAGAAAACGGAAAATCCAATAAAATCAGCATATAGCCGTTGTTTTCTCTAAATGAAAAAATATTCTGAAAAAATTGAAAAATAGCCGGCGTGCTGGCATCCTCAGCCAATCCAACAATGACAAACCCGTGGAGGGCTGGAAAATGGCCAGGATGCGCGCTGTCGATGCCGCGGTTCTCGTTCTCGAAAAGGAAGGCATTTCCTGCGCTTTCGGCGTGCCGGGCGCGGCGATCAATCCGTTCTATTCGGCGCTGAAGGCGAGGGGAACGATCCGCCACGTGCTTGCCCGTCACGTCGAGGGCGCCTCGCACATGGCGGAAGGCTTTACCCGGGCCAAGGCAGGCAATATCGGCCTGTGCATCGGCACTTCGGGTCCGGCCGGCACCGACATGATCACCGGGCTCTATTCGGCCGCTGCGGATTCCATTCCGATCCTGTGCATCACCGGCCAGGCGCCGCGGGCGCGGCTGAACAAGGAGGATTTCCAGGCCGTCGACATATCAGCCATTGCCGCGCCGGTCGCCAAATGGGCGGTCACGGTCATGGAGCCCTATCTCGTCCCCATGGCGCTGCAGAAGGCCTTTCACCTGATGCGCTCGTCGCGGCCGGGTCCGGTGCTGATCGACCTGCCGGTCGACGTCCAGCTGGCCGAGATCGAATTCGACATCGATGCCTATGAGCCGTTGACGCCGTTCAAGCCGGCCATGACGCGCGCCCAGGCCGAAAAGGCGTTGACGATGCTCAACGCCGCCGAAAAGCCGCTGATCGTCGCCGGCGGCGGCATCATAAACGCCGATGCGTCGGATTTGCTGATCGAATTCGCCGAGATTTCAGGCGTGCCGGTCATCCCGACCTTGATGGGCTGGGGCGCGATCCCCGACGACCACCGGCTGATGGCCGGCATGTGCGGGCTGCAGACCTCGCACCGCTATGGCAATGCGACGATGCTGGAAGCCGATTTCGTCTTCGGCATCGGCAACCGCTGGGCCAACCGTCACACCGGCTCCGTCGATGTCTATACCAAGGGCAAAAAATTCATCCATGTCGACATCGAGCCGACGCAGATCGGCCGTGTCTTCGCGCCGGATCTCGGCGTCGTTTCGGATGCTGGTGCTGCGCTGAAGATGCTGCTCGACGTCGCCACCGAGTGGAAGACGGCAGGCAGACTGCGCGACTGGTCCGGCTGGGCGAAGGAATGCCAGGCTCGCAAGAAGACGATGAAGCGCAAGACGCATTTCGACCAGGTGCCGCTGAAGCCGCAGCGTGTCTATGAGGAGATGAACAAGGCGTTCGGCCGCGACGTCACCTATGTCACCACGATCGGCCTGTCGCAGATCGCCGGGGCGCAGTTCCTGCATGTCTACAAGCCGCGCAACTGGATCAATTGCGGCCAGGCCGGCCCGCTCGGCTGGACCTTGCCGGCTGCCCTTGGCGTGCGCGCCGCCGATCCCGACCGCACCATCGTGGCGCTGTCGGGCGACTATGATTTCCAGTTCATGATCGAGGAACTGGCGGTCGGTGCACAGCACAAGCTGCCCTATCTCCATGTCGTCGTGAACAACGCCTATCTCGGCTTGATCCGCCAGGCGCAGCGGGGTTTCTCGATGGACTTCGAGGTCGACCTTGCCTTCGAGAACATCAACCGGGCAGGCGATCCCGAGGCCGGCTATGGCGTCGACCATGTTGCCGTCGCCGAGGCGATGGGCTGCAAGGCGGTCAGGGTGCGCAAGCCGGAAGAGTTCGCCGGTGCCTTCAAGGAGGCGCAGCGGTTGATGAAAGAACACCGGGTTCCGGTTGTCCTCGAATTCATCCTCGAACGCGTCACCAACATCTCGATGGGCACCGAGATCGACAAGATCACCGAATTCGAGGAGCTTGCCGAGAGCCACGAAGATGCGCCGACGTCGATCGTCATGCTGGATTAGGCTTGGCGGAGAAAAGGAGAAAAAGAATGCCGCGTTTTTCAGCCAATCTTTCGATGCTCTTTGGCGAGCATGAGTTCCTCGACCGTTTCGATGCCGCCGCCCGCGCCGGCTTCAAGGGCGTCGAATATATCGGCCCCTATGACCATGCGCCCGATGTCGTCGCCGCCCGGCTGAAGAAGAACGGCCTGACCCAGGTGCTGTTCAACCTGCCGGCCGGCGACTGGGGCAAGGGCGAACGCGGCATTGCCGTGCTGCCGGACCGCGTGCCGGAATTCCGCCAGGGCATCGCCAAGGCGATCACCTACGCGCAGGCGCTCGGCTGCCAGCAGGTCAATTGCCTAGCCGGCATCGTGCCCACCGGCGCCGACCGCAAGGTGCTGGAGGACGTCTTTGCCGAAAACCTTGCCTTCGCGGCGGAAAAGCTGGAGCAGGCCGGCATCAGGCTGCTGATCGAGCCGATCAACACGCGCGATATCCCGGGCTTTTTTCTCAATTATACCGATCAGGCGTTGGCGCTTATCGACCGTGTCGGGTCGAAGAACCTGTTCCTGCAATACGACATCTATCACATGCAGATCATGGAGGGGGATCTCGCCCGTACCATCGAGGTAAACCTCGACCGCATCGCGCATATCCAGCTTGCGGACAATCCAGGCCGTCACGAGCCGGGGACGGGCGAGATCAATTTTCCCTTCCTGTACGAGCACATCGACCGCATCGGCTATTCCGGGTGGATCGGGGCGGAATACAAGCCGAAGGCCGGGACGGAGGCTGGGCTGGGGTGGTTTCAAGCATTAGCCGGGCAGGGAAGTGCTGCGGCCTAGCCAACGCCGCGCCCCCTCATCCGGCCCTTCGGGCCACCTTCTCCCCGGTGGGGAGAAGAGACAGGCACCAACGTCGGCTTCTCTTCTCCCCTCGGGGGAAGATGGCCGCGCTAGCGGCCGGATGAGGGGGCGTTTCACACAAGCAACTGGAGAACCAAAATGGAAACCATCGGCTTCATCGGCCTCGGCATCATGGGCGCACCGATGGCGGGGCACCTGTTGGACGCGGGCTACAGGATCATAGCCAGCGACCATCGATCGCAACTCTCAGCCGATCTCGTCGCCAAGGGCCTAACGTCAGTCACCGGCCATGCTGCCGTGGCGAAGGCCGCCGACATCATCATTCTGATGGTGCCCGACACACCGCAGGTCGCCGATGTGCTGTTTCACGAGAACGGCGTCGCGTCCGGTCTGACCAAAGGCAAGCTGGTCATCGACATGAGCTCGATCTCACCGATCGAGACCAAGATTTTTGCCAGGAAAATCAACGATCTAGGCTGCGACTATCTCGACGCGCCGGTCTCGGGCGGCGAGGTTGGCGCCAAGGCGGCGTCGCTCACCATCATGGTCGGCGGCGAGGAGAAACCCTTCGAGCGCGCCAAGCCCGTGTTCGAGAAGATAGGCAAGAACATCACCCTGGTCGGGCCCAACGGCGTTGGCCAGACCACCAAGGTGGCCAACCAGATCGTCGTCGCGCTGACCATTGAAGCCGTCGCCGAAGCGCTTGTTTTTGCTTCGAAAGCCGGCGCGGATCCGGCCAAGGTCAGGCAGGCGCTGATGGGCGGGCTGGCGGCTTCGCGCATTCTGGAAGTGCATGGCGAGCGTATGGTCAAGCGCACCTTCGCCCCGGGTTTTCGGATCGAACTGCACCAGAAGGATCTGAACCTCGCGCTGGAGGGCGCGAAAGCGCTCGGCGTGTCGCTGCCCAACACGTCGACCACGCAGCAGCTGTTCAACGCCTGCGCGGCCAATGGCGGCGCCAAGGAGGATCATTCGGCCCTGGTCAGGGCGCTGGAGAGGATGGCCGATTTCGAGGTCGGCAGCGAGGCAGCCGGCACCCGGGGCAAAGCGGCATAGGTCAGGAGAGGGCGGCGCAACGTTCCCAAGCCGCCAACTCCTGGCCCATCGAAGAACGGGTTCCGGCGTCTATGGCCGGAACCCGTTTCTCGTTTCGAGATGTTTTTGGCTTAGCCGCGCTTCAAAAATGCCCGTGCCACGTAAAGGCTGATCGCCGCGGCATTCGATACGTTGAGCGAATGGATGGCGCCGGGCATGTCGAGCCGCGCCAGCGTGGTCACCGTCTCGCGGGTCTTCTGGCGCAGGCCTTTGCCTTCGGCGCCCAGCACCAGGGCGATCTTTTCTCCGGCAAAGCTCTTTTCGAGTTCGGCCGGCGCGTCCGAATCAAGCCCGATGGTGCGAAAGCCGGCCTCGTGCAGCTGGCCGAGCGCTTCGGCGAGGTTCTTCACCTCGATCTGGTCGATGTGCTCCAGCGCGCCCGAGGCGGATTTCGCCAGCACGCCCGATTCCTGCGGGCTGTGGCGGGCCGTGGTGATCAGCGCGCCGGCGCCGAAGGCGACCGCCGAGCGCAGGATGGCGCCGACATTGTGCGGGTCGGTGATCTGGTCGAGCACCAGCACCAGATTCGCGTCACCAAGCGCATCGAGCCGCTTGGCTTTAAGCGGCTCGGCCTCGATCAGCACACCCTGATGCACGGCATCCGACCCTGTGATCTTGTCGATATCCCTGGGTTCGACCAGTTCCGTCTTGAAGGGCAGGGCGGCGAGATCGGCGATTTCGAGGCGCTCGGCCGCATTGCGCGTCACCAGCATCTTCCTGATCTTGCGGCGCGGATTGTCGAGTGCGGCGCGAACCGTGTGCAGGCCGTAGAGCCGCACCAGTCCGTCCGCGGCATTTTCGCCCGGCGGAACCGGCTGTCGAGGCCGGAACGCCGGCGCGCCGCCGCTTTTCTCGTCGCGATAGGCGCGGCGCAGCTTGGCGTAATGGGTGTCTTTGGGGGTGTTGGTTTTATCGCTCATGGCTGGCTTCTATAGCGGTGTCCTCCGGCCAAGGATATGGCCCGCCGTCACAGCCGGCGAACAACATCGAAAAACGCTGGCTGCGCGGTTGACACCCAATGGCCTTGCCGCCATAAGGCGCTGCGCTGGTTTCGGAGAACACATAACTCGGGTCCGGATCGGCGTGAATGCCTCGTTGCATGGCTCCGGCGGCAGACTGGAGAGGTGCCCGAGTGGTTAAAGGGGACGGACTGTAAATCCGTTAGCTTAGCTTACGTTGGTTCGAATCCAACCCTCTCCACCACTGCCGGCCCGGAAGCCCTGAAACGCGACAAGAATCGGACCGAAAAGTGCATGGCGCTTTTCGGATGAATCCGGTACTTCAGGTAAGGCGCGGGTATAGCTCAGTGGTAGAGCAGCAGCCTTCCAAGCTGAATATGCGGGTTCGATTCCCGCTACCCGCTCCAGACACTCATCCCATCACCGGCAAGCCGAAGCACTGCGCACGAAGCGCAGCGCTCCAATTGTCGTGGCTGCGCCGCGTCAGCTGTTGAACGCGGATGCGACCTGGTGCTGCTGCGGCACCTGGCCATTCGGCGTCAGCTTGTCGACGATGCCGGGCAGGGCGGTGGACAGTTGCTTGAGCAGTTCCTGCTCGTCCAGTCCGGTCCGTTGCGCGATCTCGCGGATGATCTGCGGTCCGATCGCGGCGCCAAGATCGTTGGCGTTGATCGACTGGTTCTGGCCGGTTCCGACCCAGGAGTCCGCGGTGTTGCCGTGACCGGCGTCCCGGAGCTTTTCGAGCAGTCCGCCCAGGCCGCCCAGCAGGCCACCGTCGGCGGATGTGGTTTCCGTCGGGACGGGGGCGGTCGGAGCGGGCACGGGAGACTGTTCCGGCTCTTCGGCACTTCTGCCGCTCAGCATCTTGCCGACCAGCAATGCGCCGAGTGCGATCATCAGAGGTTTGGTGATGTTGCCGCCGGGAACGGCGTTGTCAAAAAGTCCCATCGTGGATCCTCCATAGCGACCAAGGCCCGACCCCTCCTCAACAATGAAGCATTCGGGCGGAATTTCAAGCTGGCTTGAGGTTTTGACAATCATATGAAAATGTTCGGCTGGCGAGGGGATGGAGAGGAAAAAATGGGTATCATCAGCTGGATCATTCTCGGCGTGGTCGCCGGCTTCATAGGCAGCAAGATCGTCAACAAGACCGGCCAGGGTGTCATAATGGATATCGTGCTGGGCATCGTCGGCGCCATTGTCGGCGGGCTGATCTTCAGTGCCTTCGGCGCATCAGGCGTCACCGGTCTCAACATCTACAGCCTGATCGTTGCCGTCATCGGGGCGGTGGTTGTTCTGTGGGCCTACCATCAGTTCAGCGCAAGGCGGACGCTTTAGGCGCCTGCGGATCGTCTGAGGTTTCGAGTTTCTGAAGGCAAGACCGGCTTCAGGCCGGTATGCCCGGCTGTGGCTTGCCTATGGCATCGGGGCGGCGAAAACAAAGATCGGCGTTCCCGCAATGAAACGAGGCTAGGCGACGACGGCCAACCGGCGCTGGCGCTGATCCAGCGACACGATGGTCAGCCCGCTGCCGACGACCAGCAGGATGCCACAGACCGCCAGTGTGTTGGGGAATTGCCCGAACACCAGCAGGCCCGAAATGACCGCCCAGACGGTGAAGCAATAGTAGAACGGCGCCACGGCGCTGGTCGGTCCGACGCGATAGGCCATGAAGATGAAGAAGTGGCCGAAGATCAGGAAAAATCCAGCACCTGCCATCAGCAGCAGGTGATGCGCCCCGGGCATGACCCAGCGCTCGGAAACAAGATGCGCGGCGCCGGCGCCGATCAGCACCACCACGACGGCGGAAATCGCCACGATCATCCCCGGCACCTCGGCCGAGACCCGCCGGCCGGCTAGGTCGCGCGCCGCTGCAAGGGCTGCGTTGCCGAGCGCCAGCAGGGCATAGACCGAAATGCCTTGCATGGTCGGCTGCGCCACCATCAGCGCGCCGACGAAGCCGAGCCCGATCAGCGCCATGCGCCGGCCGCCGATCCGCTCGCCAAACAGGATCGAGGAGCCAACCAGCATCAAGAGCGGCGTGATCTGGCCGAGCGCGGTGGAATCGGCGATCTGCATGTTGGCGAGCGCGACCACATAGCAAAGGATCGCCGCCAGCTCGAGCACGTTCCGGCTCAGGACGCGCTTGTCGAAGATCAGCGGGATCTGCTTGCCGTAGCCCAGCGCGAACAGCAGCGGGAAGCCCCAGAGGGCCGCCGCGGCACCCCGCAGAAACAGCACCTCATAAGACGGCAGGCCCGCCGTCGCGAGCTTCATCATTGTATCGTTGACGAGATACGACCCCGTCGAGACGATCATGAACAGCGGGCCGCGGATAGAGACAGGGATGAAATGCATCCGGCCACAAGATCAGAGGCGGATGGCGGCGGCAATGGTCCATGGCCTGGCCATGATTCAGACAGGGCCGGGCAAGCAAGCCGGCGCTTTCGCGGCCTCGATCGGTCGGCCCGCTACCCCTTCATTTTGCCCGGAGCCTTCCTATATCAGCGCCACATCCCCGCAATCGGATCGATGGTTCGGACTGAGTGAGACGGCACCCGGCCAAAAGACGCTTGTGTTTTTTGGCCTTTGTCGCTAATCGCCCCGCATTCGACTGAACTGAAGGTCTTCGACCGAACTGAAGATCCGGGCCGTCCAAGGAAAGAGACAATGGCAAAAGGTAAATTCGAGCGTAACAAGCCTCACGTGAACATCGGCACGATTGGCCACGTCGACCATGGCAAGACGTCGCTGACGGCGGCGATCACCAAGTATTTTGGCGAATACAAGCGCTACGACCAGA
>NZ_RZTG01000018.1:0-88079 GCF_003997175.1 Mesorhizobium sp. Primo-A | reverse complement strand
AAAGGTAAATTCGAGCGTAACAAGCCTCACGTGAACATCGGCACGATTGGCCACGTCGACCATGGCAAGACGTCGCTGACGGCGGCGATCACCAAGTATTTTGGCGAATACAAGCGCTACGACCAGATCGACGCTGCCCCTGAAGAGAAGGCGCGCGGCATCACGATCTCGACGGCTCACGTCGAATACGAGACGGCCAACCGCCACTACGCTCACGTCGACTGCCCCGGCCACGCCGACTATGTGAAGAACATGATCACCGGCGCCGCGCAGATGGACGGCGCGATCCTGGTCGTGTCGGCTGCCGACGGCCCGATGCCGCAGACCCGCGAGCACATCCTGCTGGCCCGTCAGGTCGGCGTGCCGTCGATCGTGGTGTTCCTGAACAAGGTCGACCAGGTCGACGACGCCGAGCTGCTCGAACTGGTCGAGCTCGAGGTTCGCGAGCTTCTGACCAAGAACGAATTCCCCGGCGACGACATTCCGATCGTCAAGGGTTCGGCTCTGGCTGCTCTCGAAGACTCGGACAAGAAGATCGGTGAAGACGCGATCCGCGAGCTGATGGCTGCGGTCGATGCTTACATCCCGACGCCGGTTCGTCCGCTCGACAAGCCGTTCCTGATGCCGATCGAAGACGTGTTCTCGATCTCGGGCCGCGGCACGGTGGTGACCGGCCGCGTCGAGCGCGGCGTGGTCAAGGTCGGCGAGGAACTCGAGATCATCGGCATCCGTCCGACGACCAAGACGACCTGCACGGGCGTGGAAATGTTCCGCAAGCTGCTCGATCAGGGCCAGGCTGGCGACAACATCGGCGCGCTGCTGCGCGGCGTTGATCGTGAAGGTGTCGAGCGCGGCCAGGTTCTGGCCAAGCCGGGCACGGTGAAGCCGCACAAGAAGTTCGTGGCCGAAGCCTACATCCTGACCAAGGACGAAGGTGGCCGTCACACGCCGTTCTTCACCAACTACCGTCCGCAGTTCTACTTCCGCACGACCGACGTGACCGGCATCGTGTCGCTGCCGGAAGGCACCGAGATGGTGATGCCGGGCGACAACATCACGGTCGATGTCGAGCTGATCGTGCCGATCGCCATGGAAGAGAAGCTGCGCTTCGCTATCCGTGAAGGCGGCCGCACCGTCGGTGCCGGCATCGTCGTCACCATCAAGGAATAACCGAGCCCGGCATTCGCCGGATCGACAAGAAAGGGCGGTCTTCGGGCCGCCCTTTTTGTTTGCCGGGCTATCGGCTGCCGCCCCGTCGGCCGAAGCCTGTTGCAAGGCTCTGGACCTCGTCTAGTATAGGTTGCATCAAGGGGCTTTTTCCAAATGGTTCCAAGGCGGTATTTTCATCGTCGGGCATTGTGGCCGCTGGCTCTGACCTGGCTGATTGCGCTGCTTGCCACAGGCCCGGCAGCCTTCGCGGCGGATGCGGCGCCGGATCTTGGGCCGACGATGCGGTTCGGCATTGTCCGCAGCAACGCAGCGGGGTGCGAGCCGATCTGTCCGGAATGGATATCGGCCGAGGGCTCCATAGAAGCCGGAACTCCGGCGCTCTTCAAACGCATGCTGAAGACGCTTGGCGGGCGGAAACTGCCTGTTGTCGTGGATTCTCCCGGCGGCAATGTCGAGGCGGCGCTGACGCTTGGCCGGCTGATCCGCAAGAACAAGCTCGATATCGCCATCGGCAAGACGGTGTTTTCCAGCTGCCAGCCCGACGCGAAGGGGTGCCAGGACCGTGACGCCCGCTACTTCGGCGATGTCATCGACTATGGCGCCATGTGCAATTCCGCCTGTCCTCTGATGTTTGCCGGCGGCATCAGGCGAGTGGCCGGCGAATGGGCCTATCTCGGCGTCCATCAGATCACCACGACCTACATCCGCACGAAATTGCAATACCGGACCACCTACCGGATCGTCGGGGGCAAGAAGAAGATCCTCAACACGAAGATCGTCAGCCGCAAGAACGCCGGCAGCTACAAGACCTACGAAATGAGCAAGTCGGTGGAGAAAAAGCTGGCGGCCTACCTGGACCAGATGGGCATCGAACAAAGCATGCTCGAAACGATGAAGGGCACCCCGGCCAGCGAAATCCACCAGATCGCCCTCGATGACATGCTGGCGATGAAGCTGGTCACCAGCACGGACGCCGTGGGCCTGTTGACCGCGGCGAGCCTGTGCGAACCCGGCCGCCTGGCCACGAATTGCCGGGAAGTGCCGGGGAACAAGCCTGATGGCCTGATGGCGACCGCGGCCAGGCCTACTCCGCCAGCGATCGAACCCGAGGCGGCGCGGCGCGATGAAGACATGCGCTTCGTTGTCGTTCGCGGCACCAATCCGCTCTGCAATCCAGACTGCCCGGAATGGATCTCGGCGGAAGGCGCGATCACCCCCCAGACCCCGCAGAAGCTGCGCCAGCTGCTCGCCACGCTCGGCAAACGGCAACTGCCTGTCGTGATCAGCTCGAAGGGAGGCGACCTGTTCAGCGCCCTGGCGGCGGGACGGCTTATCCATGAAAAGAAGCTCGACGTCGCCGTTGGCCGCACCGATTTCGTCGGCTGTGACCCAGGAGCGTGGAATTGCCTGGCCAAGGAGGGCGCCTATGCCGGGCTGAGCATCGATGCGGGCGTGGAGTGCGATTCGGCCTGCGCGCTCATGCTTGCCGGCGGCATCAGGCGGCTTGTCGGTCCCCAGGCGCGACTTAGCCTCTACCCGATGGGGCAAAAGCTGATGGTCAAGGCCTACCTGGAGGAGATGGCGATCAGTTCCGCCCTGTTCGCGGCGATCGAGCGGCGCTCGGTCGAGCGCCGGCTGGAACCCGACATGATGCTGAAGGTTGGCCTGACGACGAGCCTGCAATCGGTCGACGCGCTGACCGGCGCCACCATTTGCGAGGCGGTGCCAAGACCCGAGAATTGCCGGATCCGGCCTTCCGCCAATGCCGAGGCTGACGCGCCGGCCAAATTGTAGTGGGCGACGGAGCCCGAAACTGGCCATCGAGGCAGGTTGAGCCGCTTTCGATTTTTCCGCTATCGTCGCTGCTGGCGGCTTCAGGCAGGCGGAGGATCGAGAATGGGCCAGGATATCCCGACACTCTACGAATGGGCCGGCGGCAGCGAGGCTTTGAACCGGCTCACCCAGACCTTCTATGACAAGGTGGCGCAGGACCCGATCGTCGGGCCGGTGTTCAAGACCATGTCGCCGGATCACCCCGCCCATGTCGCGGCCTTCATCGGCGAGGTTTTCGGCGGACCGAAGACCTACAGCGAGCAGTTCGGCGGCCACCGCGAGATGGTCATGCACCATCTGGGCAAGCATCTGAGCGAAGAGCAGCGCCGCCGCTGGATCAGCCTCCTGGCCGATGCCGCCGACGCGGTCGGCCTGCCTGACGATCCGGAATTCCGTTCGGCCTTCATGGGCTATGTCGAATGGGGATCGCGCCTGGCCAAGATGAACTCCAATCTCGGCGAAACCTGCGATCCGCAGACGGAACCGATGCCGGCCTGGGGCTGGGGTGTGCCGGGCGGCCCCTATCAGCCACCGGGTACAAACTAGCGTCCAGTCGCCATGGAGGTGTTGGGCTGATGCCGGAAGATGTGAAGATCATACGTTGGCGCGAGTGGGACGGACCGGGTCTCGAACATTTGGTGCTGCAGGAGCGGGCAGGGGAGGTCTCGGCCGACTCTGTCGCAGTCTGCTCCGGGCAAACGCCTTTTGCCGTCCGTTACCGCATCGTTTGCGATGTCGGCTGGCACGCCAGGCGTGTCGTTGTCGATATGATCGGTAGCGGCCGCACGCTTGTTCTTGCCGCCGATGGCGATGGTCGCTGGACCAGGGACGGCCTGCCGATGCCGGAGCTCGATGGCATTTTCGATCCCGACCTGACCATCACGCCGTTCACCAACACGCTGCCGATCCGGCGATTGCAGCTTTCCGCCGGGCAGAGTGCCGAGATAACCACTGCCTTCATCGACTTCCCCGCCCTCACGGTCGTCGCCAACCCGCAGCGCTACACATGCCTCGAAGAGGGCAGGCGATATCTCTATGAATCGCGCGCCAGCGACTTCAGGCGGGAACTTGAAATCGACCGCAACGGGCTGGTTGTCGACTATCCCGATTTCTGGCGCAGAGGTTAAGGCGTGTTTGCATGCAAACCGCTCTTTACAGAGCGTGCGGAAGCTTTTAGGAAGCGCCTGCTGCGCCGACATGCGCACGTACGGGCATAGCTCAGTTGGTAGAGCGGCGGTCTCCAAAACCGCAGGTCGTAGGTTCGAGCCCTGCTGCCCGTGCCATTCCCTGAATGGCATTCAACCCAATGTCTCGCCGTTTCGGAATGGCGTTCAAAACGATATTTCCATGGTCCGGCCTTTGAAAATCGGCGACCCGCTTGCCATATAGGGTCGATTGGGGCATAAGAGCGCCATAGCCGGGACGGAACGACTGGATGGTTCCGAGGCGGTGTTTGGTCATAAAGCGGAGACTTGCCACTTGCGTGGATCAAGAATCGGTTTTATGTAGACGAAACAGACACGCGACGCGTGGAGCTGGGAAACCGGCTTTACGCGTCTGATTTGCATGGGCGAAATGATTGCGCTGATTCGGCGCGAAATTCGCTCAGGCGGCACGTCCCGGCCAGCGGGATCATCCAGGAGACCCGGCCAACGGGTCTTGAAGACAGAGCGGCATATGGCTTCGAAAACCACAAATCCTTTCGTCTTTCTCCAGCAGGTTCGCGCGGAGACCGCCAAGGTGACTTGGCCGTCGC
Source organism: Mesorhizobium sp. Primo-A (assembly GCF_003997175.1). Taxonomy (NCBI): domain Bacteria; kingdom Pseudomonadati; phylum Pseudomonadota; class Alphaproteobacteria; order Hyphomicrobiales; family Phyllobacteriaceae; genus Mesorhizobium; species Mesorhizobium sp. Primo-A. The sequence continues at coordinate 83,320 of NZ_RZTG01000018.1, read as the reverse complement.
GGCGCGAAACGATGATCTCGACGGTGATGGTTCTGGCCTTCGCAGTGATCGCGATGATCTTTTTCTTCACCGCTGATCAGCTCATGGGCCTCGCGGTCGAACAGATTCTGGGCATCGGACGCTAAGTCCGGCGATTACGGAGAAGTCTTGAAATGACCGCGCGCTGGTACATCGTCCACGCCTATTCGAACTTTGAAAAGAAGGTCGCCGAGGATATCGAGAACAAGGCCAAGCAGAAGGGCCTGTCTGCCGACATCCACCAGATCGTGGTTCCGACCGAGAAGGTCGTCGAAGTTCGCCGCGGCCGCAAGGTCGATGCCGAGCGCAAGTTCTTCCCGGGCTATGTGCTGCTGAAGGCCAATCTGACCGACGCCGTGTTCTCGCTGGTCAAGAACACGCCGAAGGTCACCGGCTTCCTGGGTGACTCCAAGCCGGTGCCGATCACCGAGGCGGAAGCGCAGCGCATCCTGAACCAGGTGCAGGAAGGCGTCGAGCGGCCCAAGCCCTCGGTCACGTTCGAGATCGGCGAAGCGATCCGCGTTTCGGATGGTCCCTTCGCGTCGTTCAACGGTTTCGTCCAGGAAGTGGACGAGGAGCGGGCGCGGCTCAAGGTGGAAGTTTCGATCTTCGGGCGCGCCGTGCCTGTCGATCTGGAATTCGGGCAGGTCGAAAAGGGCTGATCCGAAATCCCTGAAGCCGGTTTGGCGGTCAGGGGAGGCGGCGCGGAAGCGCGGCCTGAGAACGGTGGGAGACGAATGCGGCTTTAGCCGGCCGCATGGATCGCACCACCAGACTGCAACCGCCGGCATGACCGGCATAGACAAAGGCAGGAAAAGAGATGGCTAAGAAAATTGCAGGCCAGCTCAAGCTCCAGGTGAAAGCGGGATCGGCTACGCCGTCTCCCCCGATCGGCCCGGCGCTTGGTCAGCGTGGCATCAACATCATGGAGTTCTGCAAGGCGTTCAACGCGCAGACCCAGGAAATGGAAAAGGGATCGCCGGTTCCGGTTGTCATCACCTACTATCAGGACAAGTCCTTCACCTTCGTCATGAAGACGGCGCCGGTGAGCTACTTCCTGAAGAAGGCGGCGAACCTGACCTCTGGTTCCAAGGAGCCGGGCAAGGTCAAGGCCGGTACGGTTTCGCGTGACAAGGTCCGCGAGATTGCCACCGCGAAGATGAAAGACCTGAACGCAAACGACGTCGAAGCGGCCATGCGCATGGTCGAGGGCTCCGCCCGCTCGATGGGTCTGGAAGTGGTGGGCTAAGATCATGGCAAAGATTGCAAAGCGTGTATCGAAGACCCGCGAAGGCATCGATCCCAACAAGGCTTATGCCCTGGGTGATGCGCTGAAGCTGCTCAAGGACCGTTCCTCGGTGAAGTTCGATGAGACCATCGAAGTCGCCATGAACCTCGGCGTCGACCCGCGCCATGCCGACCAGATGGTCCGCGGCGTGGTCAACCTGCCGAACGGCACCGGCCGCTCGGTACGTGTCGCCGTGTTCGCCCGTGGCGACAAGGCCGACGAAGCGCGCGCCGCCGGCGCCGACATCGTTGGTGCCGAGGATCTGGTCGACATCGTCCAGAAGGGCACGATCGATTTCGATCGCTGCATCGCCACGCCGGACATGATGCCGCTGGTCGGCCGTCTGGGCAAGGTGCTCGGCCCGCGCGGCATGATGCCGAACCCGAAGGTCGGAACCGTCACCACCGACGTTGCCGCCGCCGTCAAGGCGTCCAAGGGCGGCGCCGTCGAGTTCCGTGTCGAGAAGGCTGGCATCGTCCATGCCGGCGTCGGCAAGGTCTCGTTCGACGTCAAGGCCCTGGAAGAGAACATCCGCGCCTTCGCCGATGCGGTGACCAAGGCAAAGCCGACTGGCGCCAAGGGCAACTACGTCAAGAAGGTGTCGGTCACCTCGACGATGGGCCCGGGCCTCAAGCTCGACGTCGCGACGCTCAACGCGTCCTGATACGAACATTTGGATCGGCCGCCAAGCGGCTGATCCGCAAGTGAATTCCGGACTTCCGACTTGTCGGCGGCCCGGTACCGGAAGCCGAAAGGTTTCCGGACATCCTGTCCGAGATTGCAGGCGGCCCAGAAGCCTTAATTCGATTTGGGCCTGCATGAGACGGGTGAAGACCGGACAACGGAGCGATTGCTCCAATGAAAGGTTCGAACCGTGTTTGCCTTTTGTCTGCGCATCGCCGGCTTGACTGTCGATGTGGCGAAAGGGGGCAGGATCCTCGAGCGTCGTTCGGGAGATCCGTTACTGGATGGCCCGGCCGACAAAAGGCAACCCGACGCCTGTCCTCGTCAATGGGATGTTCCCGTTAACAGGATTGGGGTCAACTGGAGATAGGCAGTGGACAGAGCGGAAAAACGCGAACTCGTCACGGGCCTGAACGGTGCGTTCTCGAACGCAGGTTCAGTGGTCGTGGCCCACTACGCCGGTATCACCGTCGCGCAAATGAACGACCTTCGGTCGAAAATGCGCGCTGCCGGTGGCACCGTCAAAGTCGCGAAGAACCGTCTCGCCAAAATCGCTCTTCAGGGCACGGACTCCGCATCGATCATCGAGCTGTTCAAGGGACAGACGCTGATTGCTTATTCGGAGGATCCGATTGCGGCGCCGAAGGTCGCGTCCGATTTCGCCAAGGGAAATGACAAGCTCGTCATTCTCGGCGGCGCAATGGGCACCACCTCGCTCAATGCCGACGGTGTGAAGGCACTCGCCACACTTCCGTCGCTCGATGAGCTGCGCGCCAGGCTGGTTGGCATGATCGCCACGCCGGCAACCCGGATCGCCCAGATCGTCAATGCGCCAGCGGCCTCGGTCGCGCGCGTCATCGGCGCTTACGCCCGGAAGGACGAGGCGGCATGAGGCCGTTCCTCGCTATCACAAACACACGTTCGAACCTTATGAAGGAACACAACAATGGCTGATCTCGCAAAGATCGTAGACGACCTTTCGAAGCTGACCGTCCTCGAGGCGGCCGAGCTGTCGAAGCTTCTGGAAGAAAAGTGGGGCGTTTCGGCTGCTGCTCCGGTGGCGGTTGCCGCTGCTGGCGGCGCTGCGGCCGCTGCTGCTCCGGCCGAGGAAAAGACGGAATTTGACGTCGTCCTCACCGACGCAGGCGCTCAGAAGATCAACGTCATCAAGGAAGTCCGCGCCATCACCGGTCTTGGCCTCAAGGAAGCCAAGGATCTGGTTGAAGCGGCTCCGAAGCCGGTCAAGGAAGCCGTTTCCAAGGCCGACGCTGACAAGTTCAAGGCCCAGCTGGAAGCAGCCGGCGCCAAGGTCGAACTGAAGTAAGCGTAAAAGCGGCGGGCGGCCTCGCGCCGTCCGCCACTCCCTTCGCCCGAAGGGAGAGCGCGTAACGCGAGATCTGCGAGAACCTCTTTCCTGAGGGCCGAAAACCGGCCTTCAGGAAACGGGTTTTCTCCCGTTCTAGCCGGCCGCCGACAGGCGCCGGGAAAACAGACAGAGGGTTGCCGCCAAGGTGGCCCAGTATGCAAGGCGAGCCGCGGCGAGGCTCGTCCCGAGTTTAGAGCTAAGGAGCGACGATGGCCCAGACCCAGACTTTCAATGGCCGCAGACGCGTACGCAAGTTCTTCGGAAAGATTCCGGAAGTTGCGGAGATGCCGAACCTGATCGAGGTTCAGAAGGCATCCTATGACCAGTTCCTGATGGTGGCGGAGCCCAAGGGTGGGCGTCCGGACGAGGGGCTGCAGGCCGTTTTCAAGTCGGTCTTCCCGATCTCCGATTTTTCCGGCTCCTCCATGCTGGAGTTCGTGAAGTACGAGTTCGAAGGACCGAAATTCGACGTTGACGAATGCCGTCAGCGCGACCTCACCTATGCCGCGCCGCTCAAGGTGACGCTGCGCCTCATCGTGTTCGATATCGACGAGGACACCGGCGCCAAGTCCATCAAGGACATCAAGGAGCAGGACGTCTACATGGGCGACATGCCGCTCATGACCTTGAACGGCACCTTTATCGTCAACGGCACCGAGCGCGTCATCGTTTCGCAGATGCACCGTTCGCCGGGCGTCTTCTTCGACCATGACAAGGGCAAGTCGCACTCGTCGGGCAAGCTTCTGTTTGCCGCGCGCGTCATCCCGTATCGCGGTTCGTGGCTCGACATCGAGTTCGATTCCAAGGACGTCGTGCACGCCCGCATCGATCGCCGCCGCAAGATTCCGGTGACGTCGCTGCTGATGGCGCTCGGCATGGACGGCGAAGAGATCCTGTCGACCTTCTACAACAAGATCACCTACAAGCGTGCCGGCGACCATTGGCGCATTCCGTTCAACGTCGAGCGTTTCCGCGGCCTCAAGGCTGTCGGCGACCTGGTCGATGCCGATACCGGCGAAGTCGTCGTCGAGGCCGGCAAGAAGATCACCGCACGCCAGGCACGGGCGCTTGGCGAAAAGGGTCTGAAGGCGATCAAGGCGACCGACGAGGACCTGCTCGGCAACTATCTGGCCGAGGACATCGTCAACTACGCCACCGGCGAGATCTTCCTCGAGGCCGGTGACGAGATCGACGAGAAGACGCTGAAGGTGCTGCTCGGCACCGGCGAAGAGGAGATCAAGGTTCTCGACATCGACCACGTCAATGTCGGCGCCTATATCCGCAACACGCTCAACGTCGACAAGAACGAGAGCCGCCAGGACGCGCTGTTCGACATCTATCGTGTCATGCGCCCCGGCGAGCCGCCGACGCTTGAAACCGCCGAAGCCATGTTCAACTCGCTGTTCTTCGATAGCGAGCGCTACGATCTGTCGGCCGTCGGCCGCGTCAAGATGAACATGCGCCTCGAGCTGAAGGCCGAGGACACCGTGCGCGTGCTGCGCAAGGACGACATCCTGGCCGTGGTCAGGACGCTGGTCGAACTGCGCGACGGCAAGGGCGAGATCGACGACATCGACAATCTCGGCAACCGCCGCGTGCGTTCGGTCGGCGAGCTGATGGAAAACCAGTACCGCGTCGGCCTGCTGCGCATGGAGCGCGCGATCAAGGAGCGTATGTCCTCGATCGAGATCGACACGGTCATGCCGCAGGATCTGATCAACGCCAAGCCGGCGGCTGCCGCCGTGCGCGAGTTCTTCGGTTCCTCGCAGCTGTCGCAGTTCATGGACCAGACCAACCCGCTGTCGGAGATCACCCACAAGCGCCGCCTCTCGGCGCTTGGACCGGGCGGTCTGACCCGCGAGCGCGCCGGCTTCGAAGTGCGCGACGTGCACCCGACGCATTACGGCCGCATCTGCCCGATCGAGACGCCGGAAGGCCCGAATATCGGTCTGATCAACTCGCTGGCCACCTTCGCACGCGTCAACAAGTACGGCTTCATCGAGAGCCCGTACCGCAAGATCGTCGACGGCAAGCTGACCAATGACGTCGTCTATCTCTCGGCGATGGAAGAGGCCAAGCACCATGTCGCGCAGGCCAACGCCGAGCTCGACAAGAACGGTGGTTTCGTCGACGAATTCGTCATTTGCCGCAGTGCCGGCGAAGTGATGATGGCGCCGCGCGAAAACGTCGATCTGATGGACGTGTCGCCCAAGCAGATGGTGTCGGTGGCCGCGGCCCTGATCCCGTTCCTGGAAAACGACGACGCCAACCGCGCTCTGATGGGCTCGAACATGCAGCGTCAGGCCGTGCCGCTGGTGCGCGCCGAGGCGCCGTTCGTCGGCACCGGCATGGAGCCGATCGTCGCCCGTGACTCGGGCGCCGCCATCGGCGCCCGCCGCGGCGGCATCGTCGACCAGGTGGACGCGACGCGTATCGTTATCCGCGCCACCGAAGATCTCGATCCGGGCAAGTCCGGCGTCGATATCTACCGGTTGATGAAGTTCCAACGTTCGAACCAGAACACCTGCATCAACCAGCGTCCGCTGGTTCGCATGGGCGACCGGGTCAACAAGGGCGACATCATCGCCGACGGTCCGTCGACCGAGCTCGGCGATCTGGCGCTCGGCCGCAACGTGCTGGTCGCGTTCATGCCGTGGAACGGCTACAATTACGAGGACTCGATCCTCCTGTCCGAACGCATCGTCGCCGACGACGTCTTCACCTCGATCCACATCGAGGAGTTCGAGGTCATGGCGCGCGATACCAAGCTTGGACCGGAGGAAATCACGCGCGATATCCCGAACGTCTCGGAAGAAGCGCTGAAGAACCTCGACGAAGCCGGCATCGTCTACATCGGTGCGGAAGTTCAGCCGGGCGACATCCTGGTCGGCAAGATCACGCCGAAGGGCGAAAGCCCGATGACGCCGGAAGAGAAGCTTCTGCGCGCCATCTTCGGCGAAAAGGCGTCCGATGTGCGCGACACCTCGATGCGCATGCCTCCGGGCACATTCGGCACCGTCGTCGAGGTGCGCGTCTTCAATCGCCACGGTGTGGAGAAGGACGAGCGCGCCATGGCGATCGAGCGCGAGGAGATCGAACGCCTCGCCAAGGACCGCGACGACGAGCAGGCCATTCTGGACCGTAACGTCTACGCGCGTCTTTCCGACGTGCTCGTCGGCAAGGAAGCGATCGCTGGACCGAAGGGCTTCAAGAAGGGCTCGACGCTGTCCAAGGATACGCTCGACGAGTATCCGCGTTCGCAGTGGTGGCAGTTTGCCGTGGAGAACGAAAAGCTCCAGAGCGAGCTGGAAGCGCTGCGTGGCCAGTACGACGATTCCAAGAAGGCGCTCGAGCAGCGTTTCATGGACAAGGTCGAGAAGGTCCAGCGCGGCGACGAAATGCCTCCGGGCGTCATGAAGATGGTCAAGGTCTTCGTGGCCGTGAAGCGCAAGATGCAGCCCGGCGACAAGATGGCCGGCCGTCACGGCAACAAGGGTGTCGTGTCGCGGATCGTTCCGGTGGAGGACATGCCTTTCCTCGAGGACGGCACGCATGCCGATATCGTGCTCAACCCGCTGGGTGTGCCGAGCCGCATGAATGTCGGCCAGATCCTGGAAACGCATCTGGGCTGGGCATGTGCGGGCATGGGCAGGAAGATCGGCGAGCTGATCGACACGTACAAGGCAGCCGGCGACATCAAGCCGCTGCGCAAGACGCTCGAGAGCTTCATCCCGGCCAACGACCGCAACGAGCCGGTTCGTGACTATGACGACGAGAGCATCGTTCGCCTCAGCGAGCAGATGCGCCGCGGCGTCTCGATCGCGACCCCGGTGTTCGACGGCGCGCATGAGGCTGACATCAACATCATGCTGGAGCAGGCGGGCCTGCACAGCAGCGGTCAGTCGCAGCTCTATGACGGACGCACGGGCGAGCCGTTCGATCGCAAGGTGACGATGGGCTACATCTACATGCTCAAGCTTCACCATCTCGTGGACGACAAGATCCACGCGCGTTCGATCGGTCCGTACTCGCTCGTCACCCAGCAGCCGCTGGGCGGCAAGGCGCAGTTCGGTGGCCAGCGCTTCGGCGAGATGGAGGTCTGGGCGCTGGAAGCGTACGGCGCCGCCTACACGCTGCAGGAAATGCTGACGGTGAAGTCCGACGACGTCGCCGGCCGTACCAAGGTCTACGAGGCGATCGTGCGTGGCGACGACACCTTCGAGGCCGGCATCCCGGAGAGCTTCAACGTTCTCGTCAAGGAAATGCGGTCTCTCGGCCTCAACGTCGAGCTGGAGAACACCAAGCTCGACGACAACCCTGTCCGGCTGCCCGACGCGGCCGAGTAAGGCAATGGCGCGCCACGGCTGTCCGCGGCGCGCCTCGAGCATGATCCCGAAAAGTGGCTACCGGTTTTCGGACAGGATCATGCTCAACCAGGAAGAATTCGACGGCCAGTGGCCGACAAAGACGGCGGGCGTTTGGCTCGCGACTAGATGCAAGGGATCTTCGAGGATCCCGAAAAGGAGAACGGCATGAACCAAGAGGTCATGAATCTCTTCAATCCGCAGGCGCCTGCGCAGGTGTTCGATTCCATCCGGATATCGCTTGCCAGCCCTGAGAAGATTCTGTCCTGGTCTTTCGGCGAGATCAAGAAGCCGGAGACCATCAACTACCGCACCTTCAAGCCGGAGCGTGACGGTCTGTTCTGCGCGCGCATTTTTGGCCCGATCAAGGACTATGAGTGCCTGTGCGGCAAGTACAAGCGCATGAAGTACAAGGGCGTCATCTGCGAGAAGTGCGGCGTCGAAGTCACGCTGTCGCGCGTTCGCCGCGAGCGCATGGGCCATATCGAGCTGGCGGCACCGGTCGCCCATATCTGGTTCCTGAAGTCGCTGCCGTCGCGCATCGGCACGCTGCTCGACATGACCCTGAAGGACATCGAGCGCGTCCTCTACTTCGAGAACTACATCGTCACCGAACCTGGCCTCACCGCGCTGAAGGAGCACCAGCTGCTCAGCGAGGAAGAGTACATGATCGCCGTCGACGAGTATGGCGAGGATTCGTTCACCGCCATGATCGGCGCCGAGGCCATTCATGACCTCCTGGCCGGCATGGACCTGGAGAAGATCGCCGGCGACCTGCGTTCGGAACTGGCGTCGACCACCTCCGAGCTGAAGCAGAAGAAGTATCTGAAGCGGCTCAAGGTCGTCGAGAACTTCATGGAATCCGGCAATCGTCCGGAATGGATGATCATGAAGGTGGTTCCGGTGATCCCGCCGGACCTGCGTCCGCTCGTCCCGCTGGACGGCGGCCGCTTCGCCACGTCGGATCTGAACGATCTCTATCGCCGCGTCATCAACCGCAACAACCGCCTGAAGCGGCTGATCGAGCTGCGCGCCCCCGGCATCATCGTGCGCAATGAAAAGCGCATGCTGCAGGAAGCCGTCGATGCGCTGTTCGACAACGGCCGCCGCGGCCGCGTCATCACCGGCGCCAACAAGCGCCCGCTGAAGTCGCTGTCCGACATGCTCAAGGGCAAGCAGGGCCGGTTCCGTCAGAACCTGCTCGGCAAGCGCGTCGACTATTCCGGCCGCTCGGTCATCGTGACCGGTCCGGAGCTCAAGCTGCACCAGTGCGGCCTGCCCAAGAAGATGGCGCTCGAACTGTTCAAGCCCTTCATCTACGCCCGTCTCGACGCCAAGGGTTACTCCTCGACCGTCAAGCAGGCGAAGAAGCTGGTCGAAAAGGAGCGTCCGGAAGTCTGGGATATCCTCGACGAGGTCATCCGCGAGCATCCGGTGCTGCTGAACCGTGCGCCGACGCTGCACCGTCTCGGCATCCAGGCGTTCGAGCCGATCCTGATCGAAGGCAAGGCGATCCAGCTGCACCCGCTGGTCTGCACGGCCTTCAACGCCGACTTCGACGGCGACCAGATGGCCGTTCACGTGCCGTTGTCGCTGGAAGCGCAGCTTGAAGCCCGCGTGCTGATGATGTCGACCAACAACATCCTGCACCCGGCTTCCGGCGCGCCGATCATTGTGCCGTCGCAGGACATGGTTCTGGGTCTCTACTATCTCTCGATCGTCAACCAGAACGAGCCGGGCGAGGGCATGGTGTTTGCCGACATGGGCGAACTCCAGCACGCGCTCGAGACCAAGGCGGTGACGCTGCACTCCAAGATCAAGGGTCGTTTCCGCACGGTCGACGCCGAAGGCAAGGTCGTGTCGAAGATCCATGACACCACGCCTGGCCGCATGATCATCGGCGAGCTTCTGCCGAAGAACGTCAACGTGCCTTACGAGACCGCCAACCAGGAGATGACCAAGAAGAACATCTCCAAGATGATCGACACCGTCTACCGCCACTGCGGTCAGAAGGAGACGGTCATTTTCTGCGATCGCATCATGGCGCTCGGCTTCAGCCATGCCTGCCGCGCCGGCATTTCGTTCGGCAAGGACGACATGCTGATCCCGGATGCCAAGATCAAGCTGGTCTCCGACACCGAGGCTTTGGCCAAGGAATACGAGCAGCAGTACAATGACGGTCTGATCACGCAGGGCGAGAAGTACAACAAGGTCGTCGACGCCTGGGCCAAGTGCTCGGAAAAGGTCGCCGACGAGATGATGGCCCGCATCAAGGCGGTCGAGTTCGAGGACAATGGCCGTCAGAAGCCGATGAACTCGATCTACATGATGTCGCACTCCGGTGCGCGTGGCTCGCCCACCCAGATGCGCCAGCTTGCCGGCATGCGCGGCCTTATGGCCAAGCCGTCGGGTGAAATCATCGAGACGCCGATCATCTCGAACTTCAAGGAAGGCCTGACCGTGCTCGAGTACTTCAACTCGACCCACGGCGCCCGCAAGGGTCTGGCCGACACCGCCTTGAAGACGGCGAACTCGGGTTACCTCACCCGTCGTCTGGTCGACGTGGCGCAGGACTGCATCGTCAACTCCGTCGACTGCGGCACCGACAAGGGCCTCACCATGCAGCCGATCGTCGATGCCGGTCAGGTCGTTGCTTCGGTCGGCCAGCGCGTGCTGGGCCGTACGTCGCTCGACGACATCACCCATCCGGTGTCGGGCGAGATCCTGGTCAAGGCCGGAACGCTGATGGACGAGCGTGACGTGGAACAGATCGAAAAGGCCGGCGTCCAGTCGGTCCGCATCCGCTCGGCACTGACTTGCGAAGTCAGGGTTGGCGTCTGCGCGGTCTGCTACGGTCGCGATCTGGCCCGCGGCACCCCGGTCAACCAGGGCGAAGCCGTCGGCGTCATCGCGGCGCAGTCGATCGGCGAGCCGGGCACCCAGCTCACCATGCGTACCTTCCACATGGGCGGTACCGCGCAGGTGGTGGACAGCTCGTTCCTTGAAGCCTCGTATGAGGGCAAGGTCGAGATCCGCAACCGCAACGTGGTGCGCAACTCCGACGGCCAGCAGATGGTCATGGGCCGCAACATGGCGGTGCTGATCCTCGACGAAGCCGGCAAGGAGCGCGCCTCGCACCGTCTCACCTATGGTTCGCGCATCTTCGTGGACGATGGTGACAAGGTGAAGCGCGGCCAGCGTATCGCCGAGTGGGATCCCTACACGCGTCCGGTCCTCACCGAAATCGAGGGCAGGGTGTCGTACGAGGATCTGGTCGACGGCATTTCCGTTCAGGAAACGGCCGACGAGTCGACCGGCATCACCAAGCGTGAGGTCATCGACTGGCGCTCGACGCCACGTGGCAACGACCTGAAGCCGGCGATTGCGATCCAGGACGCCAAGGGCAAGGTCGGCAAGCTGTCCAAGGGCGGCGACGCCCGCTTCCTGCTCTCGGTCGAGGCCATTCTTTCGGTCGAGCCGGGTTCGCAGGTTCGCCCCGGCGACGTTTTGGCGCGTATTCCGATGGAAAGCGCCAAGACCAAGGACATCACCGGCGGTCTGCCGCGTGTTGCCGAGCTGTTCGAGGCACGTCGTCCGAAGGATCACGCCATCATCGCCGAGATCGACGGCACGATCCGCTTCGGCCGCGACTACAAGAACAAGCGTCGCATCATCATCGAGCCGCATGACTCGACGCTTGAGCCGGTCGAATACCTGATCCCGAAGGGCAAGCCGTTCCATCTCCAGGACGGCGACGTCATCGAGAAGGGCGACTACATCCTCGACGGCAACCCGGCGCCGCACGACATCCTGGCGATCAAGGGCGTGGAGGCACTTGCTTCCTACCTCGTCAACGAGATCCAGGAAGTCTACCGTCTGCAGGGCGTGTCGATCAACGACAAGCACATCGAGGTGATCGTTCGCCAGATGCTGCAGAAGGTCGAGATCACGGTGCAGGGCGATTCGACCTACATCCCGGGCGATCATGTCGACGTGATCGAACTGGAAGAGGTCAACGAGCGTCTGGTCGAGGACGGCAAGAAGCCGGCCGAAGGCCTGCCGGTGCTGCTCGGCATCACCAAGGCATCGCTGCAGACGCCGTCCTTCATCTCGGCCGCCTCCTTCCAGGAGACGACGCGAGTGCTGACGGAAGCTGCCGTTGCCGGCAAGACCGACATGCTGCAGGGCTTGAAGGAAAACGTCATCGTCGGCCGGTTGATCCCGGCCGGTACCGGCGGCACGATGAGCCAGATCCGGCGCATCGCCACCTCGCGCGACGAACTGATCATCGACGAGCGCCGCAAGGCCTCGGGTGCGGAAGTCGCCGAGCCGATGCTGGCCGACATGACCACCGCCGCGCAGTAAGCGCGGACGGCAACGATCTCAGGCAATAAGGCCGTCGGGGCAACCCGGCGGCCTATTTCTTTGTGCTATTCGGACACCCTCTCGAAGCGAAGCAGATCGCCCGGCTGACAGTCGAGATAGTCGCAGATGCGCTCCAGCGTGTCGAACCGGATACCCTTGACCTTTCCCTGCTTCAAAAGGGAAAGATTGGCCTCGGTGATGCCGACATATTCGGCCAGGTCCTTTGACTTCACGTTTCGTTCGGCGAGGACGACATTGAGCCTGACCCTTATGGGCATGAGCTGATCCTCATCAGATGAATTGCGCGTTTTCTTCGGCGAGTGCCGATGCCTCGGCCATGACCCAGGTGATGACAGCGACGATGCAAGCTGCCAGCAAGGTCAGCATCGTGTCGCTGTCGAGACCGAGCGTCAGCCGGTGCTGGCCGGCAGGCGCGTCCCAGCTGAGCAGAACGGACAATGCCGCCGCCGAAACCGGTTTCAGCAAGGCGGATGCCAGCAGGCCGAGGCCAAAGTATCGCAAATTGCTGATGGCGCCCTGACCGAAGAAGTTGCCGGACGCGAAAGCGCCGAAGCAGCGCCTTGCGGCCATGAGCGCGAAGACGAGGCAGGCAAGCGGCACGAACGAGATCGCGAACCCGACCAGTCTTCGACCGAGGCCAAGCTCGCTCAGCCATTCCTGTGGGATTTGCGCATCGGCCGCGATCGAACTGGCGGAGACGCTGAGCCAGTAGAACAGCAGACCGATGGTCAGCAATATGGCGAGGACGACAAAACACCTCGCCAGCACTAGGCTGAAAAGTCGGATGCGTCTCAATCTAAGCTGGCGGGCAGGATCGGCAGGGACAGCCGTGATGACAGGTTCAATCATCGCCGTTATCACTCCATTGTAATGAATTATCGTTTTACAATAATTTGTTTATGCGTAATGATGATTCTTGTCAATTCCTCATCACAGGAGAAACCTATGCCTTCGTTCAAACGCCGGATTGCCGTGGCAGCCATCGCGATTGTCGCCGCGTCCATAACGCCTTTTGCTGCCATCGCCCTCCCGTCGACCGCGACAGGCCGGATATCGGTGGGGCAGGTGATGGAAATGCTCGACAAGGCCGACACCAGCCCGGTCGCCAGGCAAACGCTGGTCGCCTATGTCGCCGGGGTTGGCGAAGCCGCCGGCGTGATCGCCGACACGATCGGCAATGGCGGCCTCGTTTCCTGCAAGAGTTCTTTCAGCCTGGATACACGAGCGGTGCGCGCCGCCCTTGAAGCGGGCGCCCCTCGTCAGGGTAACTGGTCTCAGACACCGGCGACGCCACTGATCATTGCCGACATGGTCAAGCGTGCCGGTTGCAGGACCAGGAATTGAGCCTGGCGATCCGCTGGTTCTCAGTCGCGCGACAATCCTGTCGCGCGACTATTCCCAACCTGCGACCCCCGCGCGCGATCAGCGAGTGCGGTTCCAGAGCTCAATCGAAAAACGCCTCGACTACGTTGCGCTTGCCGAGCATGAAGGCGTCAGCGACATGCTGGAGCGGGGCCAGATCGACATCGGAAACGCCGGCGCGCACGATCTCGGCGAAGCGCTTGTAGAGCATCGGATATTCCGCTTCCGGCTCTTCGTGAATGAGCTTGCCATCGATGGCGAGCTTCGAGCCGCCGCCCGACAGCACCATGGCGCCCTTGTCGGTGTCGGCCAGGATGTCCCAGCTTTGCGGGCCTGTCTGCAGCCAGTCGAGGTCCATCGTCACCGGCAGGCCATTCGAGGTGCGGAAGGTGACGCGCGCGGCAACCGGGGAGGCGCGGTTTTCGGGAAAGTCGAGCACCGCCGAGGTGATGAACATGGCCGGCAGGATATGGGTGGCAATCGACAGCGCGTTGATGCCGGGATCGAAGACGCCAAAACCGCCGGGAGCCCAGATCCATTCCTGGTTCGGGTGCCAGCGGCGCACATCCTCTTTCCAGTTGATGGCAGCCGAGCGGATGCGGGCTGAACTTAGAAAAGCACGTGCGGCCTCGACGGCCGGCGCATAGCGCGAGTGCCAGCTGGCGAACAGCGAGACGCCGTTGTGCGCAGCCAATGTCTTGAGGTCTTCGACCTCGCTGACAGTAGCGCCTGGCGGCTTCTCCAGGAAGACATGCTTCTTTGCCGTCAGCGCCGTCCGCGCCGCGTCGTAGCGGAATTGCGGCGGCATGCAGAGCGAGACGGCCTCGAGCTCGGCTACGGCGTCGAGCATGGCTTCGATGGTGGGGAAATTCGGGATGTCATCCACCTTGCCGTGACGGCTGGCGGCCGCGACGAGGCGATAGTCCTGGTCTTTCGCCAGGGCCGGCAGGTGCTGGTCGCGGACGATCTTGCCGACGCCGACGATGCCTATCTTGATGGGCTGGGACATGGCCGCTCCGTCTGTTTGATGATGGTGATGGCTTCTTATCAGAACACTTGCCCCGGGCAAGCCGAAGCCGAGCAGCCAAGCTCAGCCTTCCCTTAGCGGCAGCACATTTGTCGGCTGGGAAGGCCTCGGTCGCCGATTCGGTTCGGCAGTCGATTCGAAAGCTGGACCGGGGTCAGATCGGCACGTCGAAGGTAACGATCGACACTTCGCCTTCGAGCGCGCCCTGGAAGGCGGAAATATGCGGCTCTTCGTCGGGGATGCCGTCCATGTCGCCGATCTGGTCGAGCTCGGCCTCGGCGTAACCTTCGGCGGCAAGCGATTCGAGCGCCCGGCGCACCGCCGAATCGTCGTCGGGCGCAACCAGCATGACGTGGACGCCTTCCGGTTTGCCGCCTTTTTTCTTCCACACCCGGCCGGTGATGATGGTGACCGGGCGTTCTTCGTTGTCGTTCACGGGCCGATTCCTCTTGGCAGCGGGTGGGCGGGCGAGGGGGTTTTGACTGCTCATGCGGCCTTTTCGCATGAAGCAAGGCCGCGCGACAGCGCAAACCCATTCACTTTGCCTGAAGGCTTGTCACTTTCTTCCTCGCTCTTGCAAAAATGCGAAAGAAAATTACATGCGGTTTTCGCATGGCTGCCAAGCCTTGGTCGGCGCGCAATATTTGGTGCTCCGGGCTTGACGGTCCGCGGTCTTACGGGTAGAAGCCGCCCAGTCAGAACCGATGTGAGGCTCTCCCTTCCGAAGCGACACGCTTTGGAGTTTGCCTCAAACAGGGTTCGTTTTACGAGCGAAAAGACATTTCCGGCGTGCACGAAGCGGCTTCCGCTTCCTCTGCCTTTTGTTCGGGCAAGACCGCGAGGCGCGGTTTATGGCCCGAATTTGCGTATGGAAATGACGCTTTGAGCGGCCCTGACCGGGCGAGACACGGAATTGAGAGACAAGAGGGTTTAATGCCTACCGTCAACCAGCTGATCCGCAAGCCGCGCATTGCGCCGGTGAAGCGCAACAAGGTCCCGGCCATGCAGCAGAACCCGCAGAAGCGGGGCGTCTGCACGCGCGTCTATACAACGACGCCGAAGAAGCCGAACTCGGCGCTGCGCAAGGTGGCCAAGATCCGCCTGACCAATGGTTTTGAAGTGATCGGGTACATCCCCGGCGAAGGCCACAACCTTCAGGAGCACTCCGTGGTGATGATCCGCGGCGGCCGCGTCAAGGATCTTCCGGGCGTTCGCTACCACATCATCCGCGGCGTGCTCGACACGCAGGGTGTGAAGAACCGCAAGCAGCGCCGTTCGAAGTACGGCGCCAAGCGTCCGAAGTAAGATTTTCCGGCCTTGGCGCTCCTTGAGTGCGTCGGGCTATGAGATTGAGAGACAAAAGCCATGTCGCGTCGTCACAGTGCAGAAAAGCGTGAGATCAATCCGGACCCGAAGTTCGGCGATCTGATCGTCACCAAGTTCATGAACGCCGTCATGTATGACGGCAAGAAGTCGGTCGCCGAGACCATCGTCTACGGCGCGCTCGACCAGGTTCAGTCGAAGACCAAGCAGGAGCCGGTCACCGTCTTCCATCAGGCGCTCGACAATGTCGCGCCGCATGTGGAAGTGCGTTCGCGTCGTGTCGGCGGCGCCACCTACCAGGTTCCGGTCGACGTGCGCCCCGAGCGCCGCCAGGCATTGGCCATTCGCTGGCTGATTGCTGCGGCCCGCAACCGCAACGAGACCACGATGGTCGACCGCCTCTCCGGCGAGCTGATGGACGCGGCCAACAACCGCGGCACCGCTGTCAAGAAGCGTGAAGACACCCACAAGATGGCTGAAGCCAACCGCGCTTTCGCGCACTACCGCTGGTAAAGCGCGAACGAGACTGAGAGGCAGCTACGATGGCCCGCGAATACAAAATCGAAGACTACCGCAATTTCGGTATCATGGCGCATATTGACGCCGGCAAGACGACGACCACCGAGCGCGTCCTCTACTACACGGGCAAGTCGCACAAGATCGGCGAAGTCCACGACGGCGCTGCCACCATGGATTGGATGGAGCAGGAGCAGGAGCGCGGCATCACCATCACGTCCGCCGCGACCACGACCTTCTGGAAGGCTCGTGACGGCAAGATGCACCGCTTCAACATCATCGACACCCCCGGCCACGTCGACTTCACCATCGAGGTCGAGCGTTCGCTGCGCGTGCTCGACGGCGCCATCGCGCTGCTCGATGCCAATGCCGGTGTTGAGCCGCAGACCGAGACTGTCTGGCGCCAGGCCGACAAATATCGCGTTCCGCGCATGATCTTCTGCAACAAGATGGACAAGATCGGCGCCGACTTCTATCGCTCGGTCGAGATGATCGGCTCGCGCCTCGGTGCGCATGCTGTTGTCATGCAGCTGCCGATTGGCGCCGAGACCGAGTTCAAGGGCGTTGTCGACCTCGTCGAGATGAACGCGCTGGTCTGGCGCGACGAGACGCTGGGCGCTGCCTGGGACATCGTCGAGATCCCGGACGACCTCAAGGCTCGTGCCGAAGAATACCGCGAGAAGATGATCGAGGCTGCCGTCGAAATGGACGAGACGGCGCTTGAGAATTACCTCGAAGGCAAGATGCCGTCGAATGACGAGATTCGCGCGCTGATCCGCAAGGGCACCATCGCGGTCAAGTTCTACCCGATGTTCTGTGGCTCGGCCTTCAAGAACAAGGGCGTGCAGCCGCTGCTCGACGCCGTTGTCGAATATCTGCCGTCGCCGGCCGATGTTCCCGCCATCAAGGGCGTCGATGCCAAGACCGACGCCGAGATCGAGCGTCATGCCGACGACAACGAGCCGCTGTCGATGCTCGCCTTCAAGATCATGAACGACCCGTTCGTCGGTTCGCTGACCTTTGCGCGCATCTATTCGGGCAGGCTCACCAAGGGCATCTCGGTCGACAACACCGTGAAGGGCAAGAAAGAGCGCATCGGCCGCATGCTGCAGATGCATGCGAACTCGCGCGCCGACGTCGAAGAGGCTTTTGCCGGCGATATCGTTGCTCTTGCCGGTCTCAAGGACACGACCACCGGCGACACGCTGAGCGATCCGCTGCATCCGGTCATCCTCGAGCGCATGGAATTCCCCGATCCGGTCATCCAGATCGCCATCGAGCCGAAGACCAAGAACGACCAGGAAAAGATGGGCCTCGCCCTTCATCGCCTGGCCGCCGAGGATCCGTCCTTCCGCGTCAAGACCGACGAGGAAAGCGGCCAGACAATCATTTCCGGCATGGGCGAACTCCACCTCGACATCATCGTCGACCGCATGCGTCGCGAGTTCAAGGTCGAGGCCAATGTCGGCGCACCGCAGGTGGCCTATCGCGAGACGATCACCCGCAAGCACGAGCAGGACTACACGCACAAGAAGCAGACCGGCGGTACCGGTCAGTTCGCTCGCGTCAAGATCCTGTTCGAGCCGAACCCCGATAGCAGCGAGTTCGAGTTCGATACCAAGATCGTCGGCGGCGCCGTGCCGAAGGAATACATCCCTGGTGTCGAAAAGGGCATCAACAGCGTCATGACCTCGGGTCCGTTCGCGGGCTTCCCGATGATCGGCGTCAAGGCGACCCTCATCGACGGCGCTTACCACGATGTCGACTCCAGCGTTCTGGCCTTCGAAATCGCCGGCCGCGCCTGCTTCCGTGAAGCAGCACCCAAGCTTGGCGTGCAGCTGCTCGAGCCGATCATGAAGGTCGAAGTCGTGACGCCGGAAGACTACGTCGGCAGCGTCATCGGCGATCTGAACGGTCGTCGTGGCCAGATCCAGGGTCAGGAAGCGCGTGGCGTCGCCGTTGTCATCAACGCGATGGTGCCGCTCGCCAACATGTTCAAGTATGTCGACAACCTGCGCTCGATGAGCCAGGGCCGTGCGGCCTACACGATGCAGTTCGATCACTACGAGCCGGTTCCGACCGCAGTGGCCCAGGAAGTCCAGAAGAAATACGCGTAAGGGTTCCTTAGCCACCGACGTCGCGTCCCTTGCGCGGTGCCGGATCTGAAGAGCGAATAACAATTTCCCCCAAGCGGGTAGAATAGACGGAGAACGATTATGGCCAAAGGTAAATTCGAGCGTAACAAGCCTCACGTGAACATCGGCACGATTGGCCACGTCGACCATGGCAAGACGTCGCTGACGGCGGCGATCACCAAGTATTTTGGCGAATACAAGCGCTACGACCAGATCGACGCTGCCCCTGAAGAGAAGGCGCGCGGCATCACGATCTCGACGGCTCACGTCGAATACGAAACGGCCAACCGCCACTACGCTCACGTCGACTGCCCCGGCCACGCCGACTATGTGAAGAACATGATCACCGGCGCCGCGCAGATGGACGGCGCGATCCTGGTCGTGTCGGCTGCCGACGGCCCGATGCCGCAGACCCGCGAGCACATCCTGCTGGCCCGTCAGGTCGGCGTGCCGTCGATCGTGGTGTTCCTGAACAAGGTCGACCAGGTCGACGACGCCGAGCTGCTCGAACTGGTCGAGCTCGAGGTTCGCGAGCTTCTGACCAAGAACGAATTCCCCGGCG
Organism: Mesorhizobium sp. Primo-A; assembly: GCF_003997175.1. Classification (NCBI taxonomy): domain Bacteria; kingdom Pseudomonadati; phylum Pseudomonadota; class Alphaproteobacteria; order Hyphomicrobiales; family Phyllobacteriaceae; genus Mesorhizobium; species Mesorhizobium sp. Primo-A. The sequence continues at coordinate 64,289 of NZ_RZTG01000018.1, read as the reverse complement.
ACGACATTCCGATCGTCAAGGGTTCGGCTCTGGCTGCTCTCGAAGACTCGGACAAGAAGATCGGTGAAGACGCGATCCGCGAGCTGATGGCTGCGGTCGATGCCTACATCCCGACGCCGGTTCGTCCGCTCGACAAGCCGTTCCTGATGCCGATCGAGGACGTGTTCTCGATCTCGGGCCGCGGCACGGTCGTGACCGGCCGCGTCGAGCGCGGCGTGGTCAAGGTCGGCGAGGAGCTGGAAATCATCGGCATCCGTCCGACGACCAAGACGACCTGCACGGGCGTGGAAATGTTCCGCAAGCTGCTCGATCAGGGCCAGGCTGGCGACAACATCGGCGCGCTGCTGCGCGGCGTTGATCGTGAAGGTGTCGAGCGCGGCCAGGTTCTGGCCAAGCCGGGCACGGTGAAGCCGCACAAGAAGTTCGTGGCCGAAGCCTACATCCTGACCAAGGACGAAGGTGGCCGTCACACGCCGTTCTTCACCAACTACCGTCCGCAGTTCTACTTCCGCACGACCGACGTGACCGGCATCGTGTCGCTGCCGGAAGGCACCGAGATGGTGATGCCGGGCGACAACATCACGGTCGATGTCGAGCTGATCGTGCCGATCGCCATGGAAGAGAAGCTGCGCTTCGCTATCCGTGAAGGCGGCCGCACCGTCGGTGCCGGCATCGTCGTCACCATCAAAGAGTAATTTGGACTTAAACCGATCTGTCGCGGGCGCGGGAGTTGCCCGCGCCGCGCCAGAACAAGGAAGTGACGCATGAACGGACAGAATATCCGCATCCGCCTTAAGGCGTTTGACCACCGCGTGCTCGACGCCTCGACGAAGGAAATCGTGTCGACGGCCAAGCGTACCGGTGCAAACGTCCGCGGCCCCATTCCGCTGCCGACGCGGATCGAAAAGTTCACGGTCAACCGGTCGCCTCACGTCGACAAGAAGAGCCGCGAGCAGTTCGAGATGCGCACGCACAAGCGTCTGCTCGACATCGTCGATCCGACCCCGCAGACGGTCGATGCTTTGATGAAGCTCGATCTGGCCGCCGGCGTCGACGTCGAGATCAAGCTCTAAGGGAATGAGAGCGCGGTAAGGGGCGGTGCCCCTGGCCCGGAACTCTAAAGGAATTGAACCGATGCGTTCAGGTGTGATTGCAAAGAAGGTGGGAATGACCCGCATCTATAACGATGCCGGGGAACATGTTCCCGTCACCGTTCTCCTGATGGAGAACTGCCAGGTCGTGGCCCAGCGCACGCAAGAGAAGAATGGCTACACCGCCGTTCAGCTCGGCGTTGGCCTTGCCAAGGTGAAGAACACGTCGAAGGCGATGCGCGGCCATTTCGCGACCGCTTCCGTCGAGCCGAAGGCGAAGGTCGCCGAGTTCCGCGTCTCCGCCGACAACATGATCGATGTCGGCGCCGAGATCACCGTCGAGCACTTCGTCGCCGGCCAGAAGGTCGATGTGACGGGCACGACGATCGGCAAGGGCTTTCAGGGCGTCATCAAGCGCCACCACATGGGCGGTGGCCGTGCAACGCACGGTAACTCGGTTTCGCACCGTACGCACGGTTCGACCGGCCAGCGCCAGGACCCGGGCAAGGTGTTCAAGGGCAAGCATATGGCTGGCCACATGGGCGACACCCGCGTCACCACGCAGAATGTCGAGATCGTATCGACCGACGCCGACCGCGGCCTGATCCTGATCCGCGGTGCGGTTCCCGGATCGAAGGGCGCCTGGATCCTGGTTCGCGATGCGGCCAAGGTGGCACTGCCGGCCAATGCGCCGAAGCCTGCCGCGATCCGCGCCGTTGCTGCCGAAAGTGGCGCCAAGAACGAGGCTCCGGCCACAGAGGGAGCGGAATAATGGATCTCAAGATCACAACGCTGGGCGGCAAGGACGCCGGCAAGGTGGAACTCTCCGACGAGATTTTCGGCCTTGATCCGCGCGAAGACATCCTGCAGCGCGTCGTGCGCTGGCAGCTTGCCAAGAAGCAGCAGGGCACGCACAAGACCAAGGGTCGCGCCGAGATCGCGCGCACCGGCGCCAAGATGTACAAGCAGAAGGGTACGGGCCGCGCCCGTCACCATTCGGCACGCGCTCCGCAGTTCCGCGGCGGCGGCAAGGCCCACGGCCCGGTCGTTCGCAGCCACGAGCACGAACTGCCGAAGAAGGTTCGCGCTCTCGGCCTCAAGCATGCTCTCTCGGCCAAGGCCAAGAGCGCGTCGATCATCATCATCGACGAGCTGAAGCTGACCGAGGCCAAGACGAAGGCGCTGATCGCGAATTTCGCGACGCTGGGCCTGACCAATGCTTTGCTGATCGGCGGCGCCGAGCTTGACAAGAACTTCAAGCTGGCGGCGACGAACATCCCCAACATCGACGTGCTGCCCATCCAGGGCATCAACGTCTACGACATTCTGCGCCGCGGCACGCTGGTCCTTTCGAAGGCCGCCGTCGAGGCTCTCGAGGAGCGTTTTAAATGACCGACCTTCGTCATTACGACGTGATCGTCTCGCCGGCGATCACCGAAAAGTCGACCATGGCCTCCGAGCAGAACAAGGTCGTCTTCAACGTCGCCAAGAAGGCGTCGAAGCCGGAAATCAAGGCCGCCGTCGAAGCGCTGTTCGGCGTCAAGGTGATGGCCGTGAACACGCTTGTCCGCAAGGGCAAGATCAAGCGCTTCCGTGGCACGGTTGGCCGCCAGAGCGACGTCAAGAAGGCGGTTGTGACGCTGGCCGATGGCCAGTCGATCGACGTCGCGACGGGTCTCTGAGCAAGGCCGCGAGGACAGAACAATGGCACTGAAAAAATTCAACCCGGTAACGCCCAGCACCCGTCAGCTGGTCATCGTCGACCGCTCGGGCCTCTACAAGGGCAAGCCCGTCAAGGGTCTGACCGAAGGCCTGACCAAGTCGGGCGGCCGCAACAATCACGGTCGCATCACCGCCCGCTTCATCGGCGGTGGTCACAAGCGTTCGTACCGCATCATCGACTTCAAGCGCCGCAAGTTCGACGTCGTCGGCACGGTCGAGCGCATTGAGTACGATCCGAACCGCACCGCCTTCATCGCGCTGATCAAGTATGAGGATGGCGAGCTGTCCTACATCATCGCTCCGCAGCGTCTGGCTCCCGGCGACAAGATCGTGTCCGGTGAATCGGTCGACGTGAAGCCGGGCAATGCGATGCCGCTGGCTTCGATGCCGGTCGGCACCATCGTCCACAACATCGAGCTGAAGCCGGGCAAGGGCGCTCAGGTCGCCCGTTCGGCAGGTGGTTACGGTCAGCTGGTCGGTCGTGACCAGGGCATGGCGATCCTGCGCCTCAATTCGGGCGAGCAGCGTGTCGTTCACGGCTCCTGCATGGCCACTGTTGGCGCCGTGTCCAATCCGGACCACGGCAACATCAATGACGGCAAGGCCGGTCGCACGGTCTGGCGTGGCAAGCGCCCGCACAATCGCGGCGTGACCATGAACCCGGTCGACCATCCGCACGGCGGCGGCGAAGGCCGCACATCGGGTGGCCGCCATCCGGTTTCGCCCTGGGGCAAGCCGACCAAGGGCAAGAAGACGCGGTCCAACAAGGCGACCGACAAGTTCATCCTGCGCTCGCGCCATCAGCGCAAGAGCTAAGAAGAGGTAACGCCAAGTGACTCGTTCGATTTGGAAAGGCCCCTTCATTGACGGCTACCTTCTCAAGAAGGTGGACAAGGTTCGTGAAGGTGGTCGCAATGAGGTGATCAAGATGTGGAGCCGTCGCTCCACCATCCTGCCGCAGTTCGTCGGCTTCACCTTCGGTGTCTACAACGGCCAGAAGCATGTTCCCGTCTCGGTGAACGAGGACATGGTCGGTCACAAGTTCGGTGAATTCGCTCCGACCCGGACCTATTACGGTCACGGCGCGGATAAGAAGGCGAAGAGGAAATAATCATGGGCAAGGCCAAAGCTCCGCGCAGGCTTGCTGATAACGAAGCGCGCGCCGTATTGCGCACGATCCGTATCAGCCCGCAGAAGCTGAACCTGGTTGCCGCGCTGATCCGCGGCAAGAAGGTCGCGACAGCGCTTTCCGATCTCGAATTCTCGGCCAAGCGGATTTCCGGCACGGTCAAGAAGACGCTGGAATCGGCAATCGCCAACGCGGAAAACAACCACGACCTGGATGTCGATGCGCTGATCGTGGCGGAAGCCTATGTCGGCAAGTCGATCGTCATGAAGCGGTTCCATGCCCGTGGCCGCGGTCGCGCCAGCCGTATCGAGAAGCCGTTCTCGCACCTCACGATCGTCGTTCGTGAAGTCGAAGAAAAAGGGGAGGCCGCATAATGGGCCAGAAAGTCAATCCGATCGGTCTTCGCCTCGGCATCAACCGCACCTGGGATTCGCGCTGGTTCGCGAACACCGGCGAGTACGGCAAGCTGCTGCATGAGGACATCAAGATCCGCAAGTATCTCGAGAAGGAGCTCAAGCAGGCTGCCATCTCGAAGGTCGTGATCGAGCGTCCGCACAAGAAGTGCCGCGTCACCATCCATGCCGCGCGCCCGGGTCTGATCATCGGCAAGAAGGGCGCCGACATCGAGAAGCTTCGCAAGAAGCTGATGGAGATGACGAAGTCCGAGACGCACCTCAACATCGTTGAAGTGCGCAAGCCGGAGATCGACGCGACCCTGGTCGCCCAGTCGATCGCCCAGCAGCTCGAGCGTCGTATCGCGTTCCGCCGCGCCATGAAGCGTGCCGTTCAGTCGGCGATGCGCCTCGGTGCCGAAGGCATCCGCATCAACTGCGCCGGCCGCCTCGGCGGCGCTGAGATCGCGCGTATGGAATGGTATCGCGAAGGTCGCGTGCCGCTGCATACGCTGCGTGCGGACGTCGACTACGGTACGGCCGAAGCGCACACGGCTTATGGCATCTGCGGCGTCAAGGTCTGGGTGTTCAAGGGCGAGATCCTTGAGCATGACCCGATGGCTTCGGAGCGTCGGGCCAGCGAAAGCGATGCAGCGCATGGCGGTGGTGGTGATCGCGAACGCGGTCGTCGTCGCGAAAACGCCTGAGACATTTAGGAATTTGGAGTTAGAACGATGCTGCAGCCAAAGCGCACAAAGTTCCGCAAGCAGTTCAAGGGCCGTATCCATGGTACCGCAAAGGGCGGCACCAACCTGGATTTCGGTGGTTTCGGGCTGAAGGCGCTTGAGCCGAACCGCGTCACCGCACGTGAGATCGAGGCGGCCCGCCGCGCGATCACCCGTGAAATGAAGCGCGCTGGTCGCGTCTGGATCCGTATTTTCCCGGACGTGCCGGTCACTTCGAAGCCGACCGAAGTCCGCATGGGTAAGGGCAAGGGCGCGGTCGATTATTGGGCGGCGCGCGTCAAGCCAGGCCGCATCATGTTCGAGATCGACGGCGTCAATGAAGAAACCGCCCGTGAGGCACTGCGTCTCGGCGCGGCCAAGCTCTCGGTCAAGACGCGCTTCGTGCAGCGCATCGCAGAATAAGGACGGGCTGATCATGAAAGCCGAAGACATCCGGACCAAGACCCAGGACCAGCTGACCGACGACCTGGCCAGCCTGAAGAAGGAGCAGTTCAACCTGCGCTTCCAGAAGGCCACCGGCCAGCTCGAGAAGACCGCGCGCGTGAGACAGGTTCGTAAGGACATTGCGCGTATCAAGACCATCGCTGCGGAAAAGTCCGCGGCTAAGAAGGCTTAAGGACGAAAACCATGCCAAAGCGCATTCTGCAGGGCACCGTCGTCAGCGACAAGAACGAGAAGACGGTTGTCGTCAAGGTCGAACGGCGCTTCACGCATCCCGTGATGAAGAAGACCGTGCGCATGACCAAGAAGTACAAGGCGCACGACGAGAACAACGCCCACAAGGTTGGCGATCAGGTGTTCATCCAGGAATCGAAGCCGATTTCCAAGGACAAGCGCTGGATCGTCGTGTCTTCGGACCAAGCCTGACCTCGGGCGTAAACAACGAATTTTGGACAGACCGGGGAGGGGCTTTGAGCCCATCCCGTTAGAAGAGAAGAAGGCGGCCAGTCATGATTCAGATGCAAACAAACCTCGACGTCGCGGATAATTCCGGCGCCCGTCGTGTCATGTGCATCAAGGTGCTGGGCGGCTCGAAGCGGAAATACGCTTCCGTGGGCGACATCATCGTGGTGTCGATCAAGGAAGCCATTCCGCGCGGCCGCGTGAAGAAGGGCGATGTGATGAAGGCGGTCGTGGTTCGCACGGCCAAGGACATTCGCCGCCCGGATGGCAGCGTGATCCGTTTCGACAAGAACGCGGCCGTTCTCGTCGACAACAAGAAAGAGCCGATCGGCACGCGTATCTTCGGACCGGTTCCGCGCGAACTCCGCGCCAAGAACCACATGAAGATCATCTCGCTCGCGCCTGAAGTGCTGTAAGGAGCCGGACCAATGCAAAAAATTAGAAAAGGCGACAAGGTCGTCGTGCTGGCCGGCAAGGACAAGGGCCGTTCGGGCGAAGTCCTCTCGGTACAGCCGAAGGAAGACACCGCGCTGGTGCGCGGCGTCAACATGATCCGCCGTCACCAGAAGCAGTCCCAGTCCCAAGAGGGCGGGATCATCACCAAGGAAGCGCCGATCCAGCTGTCGAACATCGCGCTGGCCGACCCCAAGGATGGCAAGCCGACCCGCGTCGGCTTCATCTTCCAGAAGGACGGCAAGAAGGTGCGCGTCGCCAAGCGCTCGGGAGAAGTCATCAATGGCTAAGGCTCAAACCACGAAGCCCACGGCTGAAAGCAAACAGTCCAAGGCTCAGAACACGCCGCGCCTCAAGCAGGTCTACAACGAGACCATCCGCAAGGCGCTGCAGGAACAGTTCGGCTACGACAACGAGATGCAGGTTCCGCGCATCGACAAGATCGTGCTGAACATGGGCGTCGGCGAAGCGACCGCCGATTCGAAGAAGCCTTCGATCGCGGCCGAAGACCTGGCGATGATTGCCGGCCAGAAGGCCGTCGTCACCCGCGCCCGCAACTCGATCGCCGGCTTCAAGGTCCGCGAGAAGATGCCAATCGGCGCCAAGGTCACGTTGCGCAAGGAACGGATGTATGAGTTCCTCGACCGCCTCGTGAACATCGCACTGCCGCGCGTCCGCGACTTTCGCGGACTGAATCCGAAGAGCTTCGATGGCCGTGGCAACTACGCCATGGGCATCAAGGAACACATCGTGTTCCCGGAGATCAACTACGACAAGGTTGATCAGATCTGGGGCATGGACGTCATCGTTTGTACGACTGCGAAGACGGACGACGAAGCCAGGGCATTGCTCAAGGCCTTCAACTTCCCCTTCCGCCAGTAACGGCAGCGAGAAAAGGAAAAATCTGAAATGGCAAAGACCAGCTCAGTCGAGAAGAACAACAGGCGCCGCAAGCTTGCCGACCAGTACGGTCCCAAGCGGGCTGCGCTCAAGGCGATCATCATGGATCAGTCCAAGCCGATGGAAGAGCGTTTCCGCGCTCAGCTCAAGCTTGCTGCCATGCCGCGCAACTCGGCCAAGATCCGCATCCGCAACCGCTGCGAAGTCACCGGCCGTCCGCGCGCCTACTATCGCAAGCTCAAAGTATCGCGCATCGCGCTTCGTGATCTCGGCAATAACGGCCAGATCCCGGGCCTGGTCAAGTCGAGCTGGTAAGGAGGACATAACATGTCATTGAGCGATCCTCTCGGCGATATGCTGACCCGCATCCGCAACGCGTATGGCCGCAAGAAGTCGAGCGTTTCGACGCCGGCTTCGCGTCTGCGCACCCGCGTCCTCGACGTGCTGAAGGCTGAAGGCTATATCCGCGATTACAGCCAGACCGACTTCGACAACGGCAAGTCCGAAATCGAGATCGAGCTGAAGTATTTCGACGGCGCGCCGGTCGTGCGCGAAATCGCCCGCGTTTCGAAGCCAGGCCGCCGCGTCTATGTTTCGGCCAAGTCGATTCCGCAGGTCGCAAACGGCCTCGGCATCGCCATCCTTTCGACACCGAAGGGCGTGATGGCCGACCATGAAGCACGTGAACAGAACGTCGGCGGTGAGATCCTCTGCCAGATCTTCTGATCTGGCAGTTGACCGCAAAGTGGAATCCGGTCTTCGGATCGTTCCCGAAGACAGAGACCTGAAACAAGAGAAGTGACGAGGACAACAAAATGTCTCGTATTGGAAAGAAACCCGTTTCGCTGCCGCAGGGCGTGACCGCGACCGTCAACGGCCAGACCGTGACGGCGAAGGGCCCCAAGGGTGAGCTGAAGTTCGTGGTGAACGACGAAGTGCTGGTCAAGATGGAAGGCAGCGAGATCGCTGTCCAGCCGCGCGACCAGACCAAGACCGCCCGCTCCAAGTGGGGCATGTCGCGCACGCAGATCGTCAACATCCTGCAGGGTGTCAAGGACGGTTTCGAGAAGAAGCTCGAGATCACCGGCGTCGGCTATCGCGCGGCACTTCAGGGCAAGAACCTGCAGCTGGCGCTTGGCTTCAGCCATGACGTCGTCTATGAGACGCCGCAGGGCATCACCATCACCGTGCCGAAGCCGACTGAAATCACTGTGGCCGGCATCGACAAGCAGCAGGTCGGCCAGGTTGCGGCCGAGATCCGCGAGTATCGTGGTCCCGAGCCTTACAAGGGCAAGGGCGTCCGCTACGCCGGCGAGAAGATCGTCCGCAAGGAAGGCAAGAAGAAGTAGTAGGCCTGGCCTCGAGAAGTTGAAGACTTTTCGGAAAGGGCCAAGCCAAGAGTGTAACGCCGCGGGGAGCGGTCGCGGGAGGCGCTTTCGCCTACCGCATATGGCGGCCCCCGTTTTTTGAAGGCAAGGAAGACCATCATGGGTACCAAGGAATCCACGCAGCGCCGCGCGCAGCGCGTCCGTCGTCAGATCAAGAAGGTCGCCGGCGAGCGTCCGCGTCTGTCGGTTCACCGCACGTCGAAGAACATCTATGTGCAGGTCATCGACGACGCCAAGGGCCACACCATCGCCGCCGCTTCGACGCTCGAGAAGGACTTCAAGGGTTCGCTCAAGACCGGCGCCGACACCGCTGCCGCCACCGCGATCGGCAAGCTGATCGCCGAGCGCGCCACCAAGGCCGGCGTCAAGGAAGTCGTCTTCGACCGCGGCGCTTACATCTATCACGGCCGCGTCAAGGCGCTCGCCGAGGCTGCCCGCGAAGGTGGCTTGAGCTTCTAAGCATGATCCCGAAAAGTTGCAGACTTTTCGGATAAAGATTATGCGAAGGAAATGATTTCGCCCCCGGTGACCGTTTCCCGATTTAATCGGGGCGAGGCACCGGATCTTATCAGCAACCGTGCTTCCGGAAAAAAACAAGGAACAGGATATGGCACAGGAACGTAGGGATGGCGGCCGCGGCCGCGATCGTGAAGAACGCGATGACGGCATGGTGGACAAGCTCGTCCACATCAACCGCGTCGCCAAGGTCGTCAAGGGCGGCCGTCGCTTCGGTTTTGCAGCACTCGTCGTCGTCGGCGACCAGAAGGGCCGCGTCGGCTTTGGTCACGGCAAGGCGCGCGAAGTGCCGGAAGCTATCCGCAAGGCAACTGAATCGGCCAAGCGCGACATGATTTTCGTGCCGCTGCGCTCGGGCCGTACGCTGCATCACGACGTCGAAGGACGCTGGGGTGCTGGACGCGTGCTGCTGCGCGCCGCCAAGCAAGGTACCGGCATCATCGCCGGTGGCCCGATGCGCGCTGTCTTCGAGACGCTCGGCATGCATGACGTGGTCGCCAAGTCGATGGGTTCGTCGAACCCCTACAACATGGTTCGCGCCACCTTCGACGCGCTGAAGAGCCAGATGCATCCCAAGGATGTGGCTGCTGCTCGCGGCATCAAGTATTCGACCCTTCAGGCCCGCCGCGGCACCGCCGTTGCGGCTGAAGAATAGTCGATCTGACCAGGGATTTTGACCATGGCCAAGAAAGCAACCAAGACCATCACCGTTGAGCAGATCGGTTCGCCGATCCGCCGTCCGAAGGAACAGCGCGCGACGCTGGTCGGCCTCGGCCTCAACAAGATGCACAAGCAGCGCACGCTGGAAGATACGCCCTCCGTGCGCGGCATGATCGCTGCCGTCCAGCATCTCGTCCGCGTCGTGGACGAGGGCTGAGCCAGAGCGCAGGAGAAGTCAGATGAAACTCAACGATCTGCGTGACAAGGACGGCGCGACGCACTCCAAGAAGCGTCTCGGCCGTGGTATCGGCTCCGGCTCCGGCAAGACCGGCGGTCGCGGCGTCAAGGGCCAGAAGGCGCGCTCCGGCGTCGCCATCAACGGCTTCGAGGGTGGCCAGATGCCGCTCTACCGGCGCCTGCCGAAGCGTGGCTTCAACAACATCTTCGCCAAGAGCTTCACCGTCGTGTCGCTGGCCCGCATCCAGGTGGCCATCGACGCCAAGAAGCTCGACGCCAAGGCAACCGTGACGGCTGAATCGCTGGTTGCCGCCGGCGTCATCCGCCGCGTCAAGGACGGCGTGCGCATCCTCTCGGATGGCGAGATCAAGGCGAAGCTCGCCTTTGACGTCGCCGGCGCCTCCAAGGCCGCGATCGAGAAGATCGAAAAGGCCGGCGGTTCGGTCAAGCTGCCGCAGGAAAAAGCAGCTGCCGAGTAACGGCAATTTGAAGCGCGATCGGCAGGAGTGGGATCCGTTTTTGCTCACGATTTCGCTTTGATCTGCTCAACGAGGCGGCCGCGTCAACGCGGCCGCTTGCATGTTTAGAGCCCGGAGCTTATCTCGTGAGCTTCGGTGAAACGCGCCGCCTGACCTCAGGGCCATCAAGCGTTACCAAGCGGAGAATCAGGCATGGCTTCGGCTGCTGAACAATTAGCCTCGAATCTGAATTTCTCGGCCTTCGCCAAGGCGGAGGATTTGAAGAAGCGCATCTGGTTCACGATCGGCGCGCTGCTGGTTTATCGCCTCGGCACCTACATCCCGCTTCCCGGTATCAATCCCGACGCCTTCGCCCAGGCCTTCTCTTCGCAGAGCAAGGGCGTGCTCGGCATGTTCAACATGTTCGCCGGCGGCGCCGTGCAGCGCATGGCGATCTTTGCGCTCGGCATCATGCCTTACATCTCCGCCTCCATCATCATGCAGCTGATGACCTCGGTCATCCCGTCATTGGAAGCGCTGAAGAAGGAAGGCGAACAGGGCCGCAAGGTCATTAACCAGTACACGCGCTACGGCACCGTGCTGCTTGCGCTGGTTCAGGCCTATGGCATTTCGGTCGGTCTGGAAGGCGGCAACGGCATCGTCAGTGACCCCGGCATGTTCTTCCGCATCTCGACCGTCGTCACGCTGGTCGGCGGCACCATGTTCCTGATGTGGCTGGGCGAGCAGATCACCGCCCGCGGCATCGGCAACGGTATTTCGCTGATCATCTTCTCCGGCATCGTCGCCGGCCTGCCGCACGCCATCTCCGGCACGCTGGAGCTTGGCCGCACCGGCGCGCTGTCGACCGGCCTGATCCTGGCGATCATCGTGCTGGCTATCGTCGTCATTGCGCTCATCGTGTTCTTCGAGCGCGCCCAGCGCCGCTTGCTGATCCAGTATCCAAAGCGCCAGGTCGGCAACCGGATGTTCCAGGGCGATACCTCGCACCTGCCGCTGAAGCTCAACACGTCGGGCGTCATTCCGCCGATCTTTGCCTCGTCGCTGCTTTTGCTGCCGGCCACCGTCGCCGGCTTCTCGCAGACGACGAACCTGCCGGCGTGGGCAAGCACCGTGCTCGCCTCGCTCGGCCACGGCCAGCCGCTCTACATGCTGTTTTATGCGGCGATGATCGTGTTCTTCGCCTTCTTCTACACCGCGATTGTCTTCAACCCGAAGGACACCGCCGACCAGCTCAAGAAGCATTCGGGCTTCATCCCGGGCTATCGTCCGGGCGAGCGCACCGCCGATTATATCGATTACGTTCTCACCCGCATCACCGTCGTCGGCGCCATCTATCTGGTGCTGGTGTGCCTGCTGCCGGAGTTCCTGATCTCGGCGACTGGCGTACCGTTCTACCTTGGTGGCACATCGCTTCTGATCGTGGTCAGTGTCACGCTCGATACGGTTGCGCAGATTCAGGGTCACCTGATCGCGCACCAGTATGAAGGCCTGATCAAGAAGTCGAAGCTGCGCGGGGGGAAGAAAGCCAGATGAGGTTGATATTGCTTGGGCCGCCAGGAGCGGGCAAGGGGACGCAAGCACAAAGACTGGTAGAAAAACACGGCATACCCCAGCTCTCGACGGGCGACATGCTGCGTGCTGCCGTCCAGGCAGGCACCGAGGTTGGCAAGCGCGCCAAGGCGGTGATGGATGCCGGTGAACTGGTGTCCGACGCGATCGTCAACGCGATCGTCGCTGAGCGTATCGATCAGCCCGACTGCGCCAAGGGGTTCATCCTCGACGGCTATCCGCGGACCCTGGTGCAGGCGGATGCGGTCGAGCAGATGCTGTCGGATCGCTCGCAGGGGCTCGACGCCGTCATTGAACTCGTGGTCGACGACAAGGCCCTGGTTGGCCGGATCGTCAAACGCGCCGACGAGGCGCAGGCCGCCGGCCTTCCCGTTCGCAAGGACGACAATCCGACCGTGTTCGAAGAGCGCCTGAGGGAATACTACAAGAAGACGTCGCCGCTGATTGGCTACTACTATGCCAAGGGCAAGCTCCGCAGTGTCGATGGCATGGCCGATATCGACGCCGTGACGGAACAGATCGAAGCGGTGCTCAAGGACGCGGTGCGGGGAAATTAACGATTGCACTTGACGGAGGCGGTTCGCTGCGGTATGGCGGCCCGTCTTCCTATCAGGCATGAGCTTTGCTTGTCCGCAAGGGCAAGGCAGCCGCATTGAACTGGAAACTCCCGCATGGGCCGGCCTCCACCGGACGCGGGGCAACTTAAGACAGCGCCGAGCCTACCTTGTTTTTGAGGATTGGCCGGCCCACATGGAGAAGGGAAGAACATGGCTCGTATAGCCGGCGTCAACATTCCGACCAACAAGCGCGTTGTCATTGCGCTTCAGTACATTCACGGCATTGGCAAGCGGTTCGCCCAGGAGATCGTCGACAAGGTCGGCATCCCGGCCGAGCGCCGCGTCAACCAGCTGACCGACGCGGAAGTGCTGCAGATCCGCGAGACCATCGACCGCGATTACCAGGTTGAAGGCGACCTGCGCCGCGAAGTCTCGATGAACATCAAGCGGCTCATGGACCTCGGCTGCTACCGCGGCCTGCGTCACCGCCGCTCGCTGCCGGTCCGCGGCCAGCGCACGCATACCAATGCGCGCACCCGCAAGGGCCCGGCCAAGTCGATCGCCGGCAAGAAGAAGTAATTTTTTTAGGGGAATAAGGGAGTAGGGGAGTAAGGCAGTAGGGAATGCCCGCCAGTCGGGTCGCGTTTTTCCCTACTCCCTTGCTGCCCTATTCCCCTACTCCCTTACGAAGGTGGAGCCGCTGGCATTACGGCGGTGTAGAGATCAACTGAAAGGACTATCATGGCCAAGGAAGCCGCTCGTGTTCGCCGTCGCGAACGCAAGAATATCTCGTCGGGCGTTGCCCACGTCAATTCGACCTTCAACAACACGATGATCACCATCACCGATGCGCAGGGCAATTCGATTGCCTGGTCGTCTGCCGGTGCTCAGGGCTTCAAGGGTTCGCGCAAGTCGACCCCGTTCGCTGCCCAGATGGCTGCCGAGGATGTTGCCAAGAAGGCCCAGGAACACGGCATGCGCATGCTCGAAGTCGAGGTCTGCGGACCCGGCTCCGGTCGTGAATCGGCACTGCGCGCCCTGCAGGCGGCCGGCTTCACCATCACCTCGATCCGTGATGTGACGCCGATCCCGCACAATGGCTGCCGCCCGCGCAAGAAGCGTCGCGTCTAAGCATTTACCGAACGCCGCGCGAGCGCCCTTGGGCGCTCCTCCGCGGCATTCCAGGTCGCCCGCCACGATTGGATGGTGGCGGGTCAACGGAAGGAAAGCATCATGATCCAGAAAAATTGGCAGGAACTGATCAAGCCGAACAAGATCGAGTTCTCGTCGAAGAAGAAGACGCTGACCACGCTGGTCGCCGAGCCTCTCGAGCGTGGCTTTGGCCTGACGCTGGGCAACGCGCTGCGCCGCGTGCTTCTGTCTTCGCTGCGCGGTGCGGCTGTTACCGCCGTGCAGATCGACGGCGTTCTACATGAATTCTCGTCCATCGCCGGTGTGCGCGAGGACGTGACCGACATCGTCTTGAATATCAAGGAAATCGCCATCCGCATGGAAGGCGATGGTCCCAAGCGCATGGTCGTTCGCAAGCAGGGACCGGGTGCGGTTCTTGCCGGCGACATCCAGACGGTTGGCGACGTCGAGATCCTCAACCCCGACCACGTCATCTGCACGCTGGACGAAGGCGCTGAAATCCGCATGGAATTCACCGTCGACACCGGCAAGGGTTACGTGCCGGCCGACCGCAACCGCGCCGAAGACGCGCCGATCGGCCTCATCCCGGTCGACAGCCTTTATTCGCCGGTCAAGAAGGTCTCCTACAAGGTCGAGAACACCCGCGAGGGCCAGGTTCTCGACTATGACAAGCTGACCATGACGATCGAGACCGACGGTTCGATCACCGGCGAGGACGCAGTGGCTTTCGCCGCCCGCATCCTGCAGGACCAGCTCGGCCTGTTCGTCAACTTCGACGAGCCGCAGAAGGAAGTCGCTGCCGAGGCCGTCACCGAGCTCGCCTTCAACCCGGCGCTGCTCAAGAAGGTCGACGAACTCGAGCTTTCGGTGCGTTCGGCCAACTGCCTGAAGAACGACAACATCGTCTATATCGGCGACCTGATCCAGAAGACCGAAGCCGAGATGCTGCGCACCCCGAACTTCGGCCGCAAGTCGCTGAACGAGATCAAGGAAGTTCTGGCGGCGATGGGCCTGCACCTCGGCATGGAAGTGCCGGACTGGCCGCCGGAAAACATCGAAGACCTCGCTAAGCGTTACGAAGACCAATATTGAGCATGAATTCCAAGGATCGGCGGCGTGGGCCGCTCGATCCGACGGTCATGCGGAAAACCATCAGAGGCCGCGGCCTCTTGAACAACTGAAGAAGGAAAAGAGCCATGCGCCACGGTTTCAAAGGCCGCCGCTTCGCCCGAAGCATTAGCCATCGCAAGTCGATGTTCGCCAACCTCGCCGTGTCGCTGCTCGAGCACGAGCAGATCGTCACAACCTTGCCGAAGGCGAAGGACCTGCGTCCGATCGTCGAGAAGCTGGTGACGCTCGGCAAGCGTGGCGACCTGCACGCCCGCCGCCAGGTCATTGCCCAGATCGGCAATGAAGGCGTCGTCAAGCGTCTGTTCGACACCATCGCGCCGCGCTACGCCAACCGCAATGGCGGCTATCTGCGCATCATGAAGGCGGGCTTCCGTCACGGTGACAACGCCGCCATGGCTGTCATCGAGTTCGTCGATCGCGACGTCTCGGCCAAGGGCGCCGGCGACCGCGCTCGCATCGAGGCCGAAAGCGCTGATGCGGACGCCGCAGCCGCATAAGGCTCGGTTTTCCCAAATGAGTTCAAAGGGGCCTGCGGGCCCCTTTTTGTTTTCTGAAAGCAGCAAACCGCGCCGGAATCCGATTTCCGGGCATGCCCCTGGGGTTTTGGCCCAAAATAGTCGGATTTCAGCGGCTTAGCCTTTCATTTTGCACAATCGTCGGGACAATGCCCCCGAACTTGCCTTGGAGGATTCGCGAATGCGCGCCAGAAGACTGCCCTTTGTTCTGCTTTTCGCCATCATGGCGTTTGCGGCCGCACCGGTGGTCAGGCAGGCATTGGCCGAGGAGACCAAGACCGATCCCGGCCTGTCCGATGTGCTGACCGACCTGCTGCATGGCGTCGAGGGCGAGAACGCGACGTCCGGTCCCGACAAGCGCGTGCCGTTCGGCCGCGAGGAGGTGCAGCTGTCGTTTGCGCCGCTGGTCAAGCAGACGGCGCCGGCGGTGGTCAACGTCTATGCCTCGCAGACCGCCAAGGTGACATCGCCTTTCGACGGTGATCCGTTCTTCGAGGAATTCTTCGGCCGCTCGCAGCCGCGTGCGCAGTCTTCACTGGGTTCCGGCGTGCTGGTCGATCCGACCGGCGTCGTGGTCACCAATTACCACGTCATCAAGGATGCCGACCGGGTCAAGGTGGCGACCGCTGATGGGCGTGAGTTCGACAGCAAGGTGCTGCTCAAGGACGAGACTCTCGACCTTGCCGTGCTCAAGATCACCTCGGACAAGCCGTTTCCGGTCATTGCCATCGGCGATTCCGACGCGCTCGAGGTCGGCGACCTGCTGCTGGCCATCGGCAACCCTTTCGGCGTCGGCCAGACCACCACCAGCGGCATCGTCTCGGCACTGGCCCGCAGCCATATCGGCGTCTCCGATTCCAGCTTCTTCATCCAGACCGACGCCGCCATCAATCCCGGCAATTCCGGCGGCGCGCTGATCAACATGGGCGGCCAGCTGGTCGGCATCAACACGGCCATCTACAGCCGCAGCGGTGGTTCGATCGGCATCGGCTTCGCCATTCCCTCGAACATGGTTCGCGCCTTTGCCGACGCGGCCAAGGCCGGGCTCGACTTCTTCGAACGGCCCTATATCGGCGCCGAGTTCGAAGCGGTGACGCCGCAGATCGCAGAATCGCTCGGCATGGAGAAGCCGACCGGTGCGCTGGTCTCGTCGGTCGAGGCGACCGGACCGGCCGCCAAGGCAGGGCTCAAGCCCGGCGACGTGGTGCTGCAGCTCAACGGCAAGCCGGTCGAGAGCATCGAAGCGCTGGACTACCGGATGGCGACGCTGTCGATCGGCACCACCGCCAATTTCGCGGTTCTGACCAAGGGCCAGCAGGCGGCGATGGATATCGCGCTGGAGCGTGCTCCGGAAGGCATGAAGGCTGCCGAGGTGACGCTGCATGGCCGCAGCCCGTTCTCGGGCGCCAAGGTCGCGGAGCTGTCGCCCCGGCTCGCGCAGCGGCTTGGCCTGCGCACGGACATCAAGGGCGTCACCGTGGTCGACATCAACCGCGATTCACCGGCCGCCGATTTCGGCTTCCAGCCGGGCGACATCGTGCGCGAGGTGAACGGCACCACCATCGATACCGCAGCGACCCTGGAGCTGGCGGCCAAGACGGATACGCGCTGGTGGCGCTTTACGGTCGAGCGCGGCGGGCAGATACTGCGTCAGGTGTTGCGTTATTAGGGCTGGGTTCCGTGCATTCGGGCTCATGCTCCAACGAAAAAGAAGTGCATGGCCGATCTGTTCAGCGTCGATGAACCGGAAAAGACGCCGCCTGGGCGGCCGCTGGCCGACAGGCTGCGGCCGAGGAACCTTGGCGAGGTCGTCGGCCAGGAGCATCTGACGGGGCCTGACGGCGCGCTGACCCGGTTGATCGGTTCCGGCTCGCTCGGCTCGATGATTTTCTGGGGGCCGCCCGGCACCGGCAAGACCACCGTGGCGCGGTTGCTCGCCGGTGAAACGAGTCTCGCCTTCGAGCAGATATCGGCTGTCTTTTCCGGCGTCGCCGACCTGAAAAAGGTGTTCGAATCAGCCAAATTGCGCCGTGCCAATGGCCGCCAGACCTTGCTGTTCGTCGACGAGATCCATCGCTTCAACCGCGCGCAGCAGGACAGTTTCCTCCCGGTCATGGAGGACGGGACAGTCGTGCTGGTTGGCGCCACGACCGAAAACCCGTCCTTCGAACTGAATGCCGCTTTGTTGTCACGCGCGCGCGTTCTGGTCTTCCATTCGCTTGGCGAGGAGAGCATCTCCAAGCTGATGGCGCGGGCGGAGGAGACCGAGGGCAGGGCGCTGCCGCTCGACGACGAGGCGCGGGCCATGCTCATCCGCATGAGCGATGGCGACGGCCGCGCCTCTCTTACCCTGGCAGAGGAAGTCTGGCGAGCAGCCAAGCCCGGCGAGGTCTTCGATTCCGAGGGTCTGCAGCGCATCGTCCAGCGCCGCGCGCCAATCTACGACAAGGGCCAGGACGGCCATTACAATCTGATCTCGGCGCTGCACAAATCGGTACGCGGTTCAGATCCTGACGCGGCTCTCTACTATCTCGCACGCATGTTCGATGCCGGCGAGGATCCGCTCTATCTAGGCCGCCGGCTGGTGCGCATGGCCATGGAAGACATCGGCCTTGCCGACCCGCAGGCGCTTGTCGTCGCCAATGCCGCCAAGGATGCCTACGACTATCTCGGCTCGCCCGAGGGCGAACTCGCCTTTGCCGAGGCCACCGTCTATCTCGCCACCGCGCCCAAATCCAACGCCGTCTACAACGCTTTCAAGGCCGCCACGCGGGCCGCCAAGGAACACGGCTCGCTGCTGCCGCCCAAGCACATCCTCAACGCGCCGACCAAGCTGATGAAAGAGGAGGATTACGGCGCGGGCTACCGCTACGACCATGACGAGCCGGATGCCTTTTCGGGGCAGGATTATTTTCCGGAGAAGATGGGTCGCCAGACCTTCTATGATCCGCCCGAGCGCGGCTTCGAGCGCGATATCAGGAAGCGGCTCGATTATTGGGCAAAGCTGCGCAAAGAGCGGGAATAGCCGGGTTGCGTGAGGCTATTGACCAGATCCAGCAGGCAGCCAGCCGGCCGCGGTAGCAGGGCCGTTGTGTGGTAACCCAAAAAACCTTATCAAGGCGCACGACCGGGCGGTGGCCATTGCCTTGATTTGGGCACCTCATTCGCAACAGGATCGCGCTTGGCGCGTGGAAAAATGACAAAAAATCTTCGCAAATCCCTTCGCAAATTCGCCATTGCCATCCCGCTTCTCGCCCTTGGCTTCTATTTCATCCCCATCCTGACGACGATCTTCATCGTCTGCGGCCTGATCGACGTGCTGCGCAACGACCGCAAGGATCTGTCGCTGTTCTCAGGCTATTTTCTCGGCAACGGCCTGTTCACCTGGCTGCTTTCGCCGTTCAACCTGCTGGTCGACCTCTTGTGCTACAGAAATCCTGGCGTGTGGAAGCTGGAGCAGTTTCCCGCCGACTATCAGCGCGAGGTCAACGAGGTCCTGGACATCTTCAAGGCGCGCAAGGATGAGATCATCGCCGATATCGATGCCAATTTCGGCGCCGGCCGGCGCGGCATGTATGTCTACCAGTGGTACGGCAAGCACAGGATCGACAACGTCGCCGAGTTCAACAAGGATTTCAAATACATCAAGACCATCGCCGTTTCCGTCTTCAGCAAGCGCGAATCGACGTCCTGGCATTTCGGCCCGCTGCGGCTCAGCTTGCGCATCCTCTACAATCTGATCCCGGTGAAGTCGGAGATTTTCGTCGAGTGCGGCAACGTCAAGAATTACTGGTACGACAATCCGCTGTTCATCTTCGACGACACGCTGCTGCATCGCTCGGTCAACGAGTATGACGGCCGCCGCTACTGCGTGTTCATGGACATTATCAGGCCATCGCCGGTTCCCCGCCTCATCGCGGGTATGCTGGCCATCGTCTCGGTGAGCGTCGAGCGCATCAATTCCATGTTCTACAAGAACTGGAAAATGATCGGTTCGACCAAGCCGAAGAATGCCGGGACGACCTGAGCTTTGGAAAATCGGCGCTGCCGGCCCTGCCGGCAGCGTTTGGGTGCTCTGCATGTGAGACTTGGCCAATCCTTGTCGGCCGCTCATGCGCCGGAACGGATCCTGGCTGCATAAACGGTAGTCCGGGCTGGCTTTGATAGTTCTGCCTCTTCTCCTTCTGGCGGCCGCAAGTGACGAAGAACAAATCTCTCGGATTTTGGGCAACGACATATGTGTGCACCGCTCTTGTGGGAATTGCTCTTGCTCTCATCTATGTAGAGCTTGAACAGCCTGTCTATTACTGGGACTTCGCTGCCTATTTCGACACGTTTAGCCGGCAGGGCACGCTCTTGGTTCAGAGCCCTCTCGAGTGGCTCAGCCATTTGAGGACCTCGATCGCCACCGACGACTACAGTGCGGCGATCCTGGTGCCGCTGATGCCGTTTTACATCATTTTTGGCGATTCGAGGTTTTCCTACATCGCCGGAATAGTCGCTGTTTACCTGGTTCCGACCGCTCTTCTCATCGGCAGAACAAGCTATCTGGAGGCGGCGACCGGGACGCCTTCATGCCGAAGCTGGCTCACCGTATGGATTGCGGCCTTTCTCTACACGCCCTTCTGGGCGGCGACGCTTCGTGGGTTGCCGGACATTGCCGGCTGTCTCGCGCTTTGCGCGGCAACCTATTTTCTCTGGAAATCGAGGTTCCTGACCCGTGAACCGGTGATCAGCGGCATGCGTGTCGGCGTATGCCTGTGGTTGGCATTCGTGCTGCGCCGCTGGTATGCTTATCCCGTCATCGGGGTCGGAACTTCCGCGGCCTTCTTCTGTTTTCTGCAGGTCGCGAAAGACCGCGACGTCCCGGCACTCCGCAATGCCGCCGTCGGGGGCCTGTGTGTGATCCTCGTGGTTGTCGGAGCCGCGCTGACCTTCCAGCAACCCCTGGTCCTCAAGATACTGGGAACCAGCTATGGCGACCTTTACAGCGGATACAAGACAAGCTTCGTTTCACAGGTTGACCAGGCAGGATCGCGGCTCAGCTATGTGAACTGGCTGTTGATCGTATTTGGCGCTTACATCTCCATCATACGCCAAAACAGATTTTCCCTGTTCTGTGCCGTTGCTTCGGTACTTACCTTCTTCCTCTTCACCCGCATGCAGGACCCGGATCGCCACCATTCGGTGCCAATGTTTCTTTGGCTTTTTCCTGCCTACGCCCAGGCAATCGTTGCGATCGTTTCGATGCCGGCGCTGAGATCGCGATGGTCGAACGCCGCGATAGCCGTTGCCGCCGTGCTGGCGTTTTTCGGTACTTTTTTCCCAATTGGCCGCCAGGTGCTGTCACCGATCAGCTACGTCTTTGCCAGGGAAGCCACGCTCCCGCTGCAACTCGACAATCTTCCAGAATACAGGCGTCTTATCGATGACCTTCTTGGAAAGATGGGACCTGGGGACCGGTTGTCGGTATTTGCGTCCAGCGGGATCATGAGCGACTCATTGCTCTATGAAATGGACAAGGACCTTTACCCTCGCATCGAGTGGGCTTGTCAGGTCGATAGTCGCGATCGATTCAGACCGGCGGCGTTGAAGTCCAAATACGTTGTCGTGACCGATCCGCCCGTTACCCATCTGCAGCCGGGTGCGCAGCTCTGTGTCTCGATACCGGACCAATACATTGTCGAGGGCAAAGGCATCGGCGCAGCATACAGGCGCATCGCGGCGTACCAGCTGTCCGGCGACGTCAAGGGCTACCTCTACGAACAGGCGCGCCCTATCGGCAAAACGGAGATCGATGACCTCTATAACGAGTTCAGGAAAAAATATCCGGGATGGGCAACGCCTGAGTGGTGACGAGCTCGGCTGGTCCGTGCGGTTGCGCCCACAACGAGGGATTGACCGGGCAGCCCTGCGGGGGCAGTAAACGGTCATGTTCAATCTGTTTCTCGTCTTCCTCGGTGGCGGCATCGGTGCCGGGATTCGTCACCTTACCAACATCGGCGCGCTGCGTTTTGTCGGCCCCAACTATCCCTGGGGCACGATGGCCATCAACGTCATCGGCTCCTTCGCCATGGGGCTGTTCATCGCCTCCATGATGCGCCGTGGCGGATCGAACGAGGTCAGGCTGTTCGTTGCCACCGGCATTCTTGGCGGCTTCACCACCTTCTCAGCCTTTTCGCTCGATTTCGCGACGCTGTGGGAGCGGGGAGCCACGCTGCCTGCGCTGGGTTATGCCCTTGCCAGCGTCATTGGCGCCATTATCGCCCTGTTTCTGGGACTTTGGCTCGCAAGAAGCCTGCCTTAGTGCTATTGCCGCGCCAAGAACAGGCCGAGCTTGGCTCGGGAAACGGATAAGCGACAAAAAACATGGCAGGCGTTGAACAGATCACGGTGGAAGCCGGCGAGGCGGGCATGCGGCTCGACCGCTGGTTCAAGACCCATTTCCCGGGCCTTGGTTTCGGCCATTTGCAGAAGCTTCTGCGCTCCGGCCAGATCCGTGTCGACGGCGGCCGGGTCAAGGCCGACACCCGTGTCGAGCCCGGCCAGATGGTTCGCGTCCCACCGCTCGAGGTTGACAAGAAGGGCGAGAGTGCGCTGACCGGCCACTCGATCCGCAACCAGGGCGATGCCGATGTCCTGTCGAAAATGCTGATCCATGAAGACCCTAAGGTTTTCGTCTTCAACAAGCCGGCGGGCCTTGCGGTGCAGGGCGGCTCGGGCGTCACCCGCAATGTCGACGACATGCTGGAGGCCTGGCGCAACCAGAAGGGCGAGAAGCCCAGACTGGTTCACAGGCTTGACCGCGACACTTCGGGCGTGCTGGTCGTCGCCCGCACCCGACTGGCCGCCATGAAGCTCTCGGAAGCATTTCGCGCCCGCGAGACCAAGAAGACCTATTGGGCGCTGGTCAAGGGCGTGCCGCCCAAGCGCGAGGACAAGATCTCGACCTGGCTGATCAAGGAGCCGACGCCGGACGGTGACCGCGTGCGGGTCGCCGCGCATGGCGAAAAGGGCGCCGACCACGCCGTCTCTTATTACCGGATCATCGAGCAGGCGGCGCAGACGATGACCTGGCTGGAGATGGAGCCTTATACCGGCCGCACCCACCAGCTTCGCGTTCATGCCGCCTACATCGGCTGCCCGATCCTGGGCGATCCGAAATATTTCGAGGCCGACACCAATTGGGACTTTCCCGGGGGCATTCAAAACCGCCTGCATCTGCACGCCCGCCGCATCATCATTCCGCATCCCGACAAGGGCGTCATCGATGTCACGGCGCCAATGCCACCGCATATGCGCCAGAGCTGGAACCTGATCGGCTTCGACGACGCCAGCGCGGAGGACTGATCGTGAGCGGCGCCACCGACGCGCTCGACCGGCGCGACACGGTCGACCTGGCCGCCGCCGCGATCATGGTCGGGCTGACCTTTTCCTGGGGGCTGAATTACGTCGCCGCCAAGATCTCCTACGCTGGCTATGATCCGGTTTTCCTGTCGATCGCGCGCTCGATCATCGGCGGCATGTGTGTCTTTGCCTGGTGCCGGTGGCGCGGCATCGCGCTTTTCACGCGCGACGGGACCTTGCTCGCCGGCATCTTGGTTGGCGCGCTTTTCGGCATCGAGTTCCTTTGCCTCTATGTCGGCCTGGAGCATACGACCGTTGCCCGCAACACGCTGCTGGTCAACACCATGCCGTTCTGGATGCTGCTCGGCGGCCATTTCCTGCTCGGCGAGCAGATCACGTTGAGAAAATTCCTTGGCCTGCTGCTGGCCTTTGCCGGCCTTGCCGCGGTGTTTTCCGACAAGCTTGGCGGCGGCGGAGACATGCTGTTCGGCGATCTGCTGAGCCTTGGCTCCGGATTCTTCTGGGCTTTGACCAACATCCTCATCAAGCGGTCGAAGCTGGTCGAGGCGAGCGCCGAGAAGCTGCTGCTTTACCAGCTCGCCGGGGCAGCGATCGTGGGCGTATTGGTGCTGCCTCTCGCCGGCCCGCCCGTTCGCGACCCGACCGTGCTGCCGACCTTGGCGCTGCTTTTCCAGGCGGTCTACATCGTCGCCTTCACCTATGTGCTGTGGTTCTGGCTGCTGCGGCGCTATCCGGCGTCAGGCCTGTCCAGTTTCACCTTCCTGTCGCCGGTTTTCGGCGTGCTGTGCGGAGCCATGTTCTTGAATGAGCCGCTGACCATGCGCATTTTCCTGGCACTTGGCCTGATTGCCGCCGGCCTGATCATCGTCAACCGGCCGGCGCGCAAGCTGACGCCGGTGTAAGAGAGACCTTCATGCGTGACATCCTCAACGACCTCGAAGCGGGCAAGTATCTCTCCGACCCGGATCCTGTGCGCCGCGCCCAGATCCAGATGAAGACGCCTCTGCCCAAACGCTTCTACAAGGCCGCCTCTGTGGCACCTATCGACAATGGCTTTGCCGTGCATCTCGACGGCAAGCCGGTGCGGACGCCGGGCAAGGCGCTGCTGGTGCTGCCGACCGAGGCAGCAGCCGCGCTCGTCGCCGACGAGTTCGCCGCCCAAAGCGAGACCATCGATCCGGTGAAGATGCCGGTGATGCGCCTCGTCAACACGGCCATCGATGGCGTCGCCAGCGACCCGCAGGCGGTGCTGGAGGATATCCTGCGCTTTGCCTCATCCGATCTCACCTGCTATCGCGCCGACGCGCCGCAAGGGCTGGTGGAGCGGCAGAACCAGCATTGGGATCCGGTGATCGACTGGGCGAGGACGCTCGGAGCCCGCTTCAATCTGGCCGAGGGCATCATCCATGTCGAGCAGCCGCGCGAGACCATCGCCGTGCTGGGCAGCCATCTTGCCCAGCGCGCCGAGCCGCTGCGGCTCGCCGCCATCCATGTGATGACGTCGCTGACCGGTTCGGCGCTGCTGGCGCTGGCTGTCGATTTCGGCGAGATCGACGCTGAGGCTGCCTGGGCCGCTGCTCATGTCGACGAGGACTGGCAGATCGAGCATTGGGGGCAGGATGCGGAGGCCGTTGCCCGCCGCGCGGCTCGCAAGCGCGACATGATGGCTGCCGCCGGCCTGCTGCAAGCGCTCAAGGGCTAGGGGTTTCCCAACTCGCCCGGTTTCATCCCGCAGCGCACCTAATACCAAAGTCATAATCCCAAAGACGCGCTGCCTTTGGCGGGCGCTTTCTGTCATTTTTCCCGAATGGCTGTCGTTGAGTCCGTGCTCGGAGGAGAACGCGGACAGTGTCGCGCAGCATTGAGAACGGGTCTCACGGGAGGATAACGCAATGGCAATAGCATCGACCGCCGGCGGAACAAGCCGCGGCATGACGCGGGAAGAGAAGAAAGTCATCTTCGCTTCCTCGCTCGGCACCGTTTTCGAATGGTATGATTTCTATCTTTATGGCTCGCTGGCGGTGTTCATCGGTTCGACCTTTTTCAGCCCAGCCATTCCGGAAGCGACCCGCAACATTTTCGCGCTGTTGGCTTTCGCCGCAGGCTTCCTTGTGCGCCCGTTCGGCGCACTGCTGTTCGGCCGCATCGGTGACCTTGTCGGCCGTAAATATACTTTTCTTGTCACCATGACGATCATGGGCCTATCGACCTTCCTGGTCGGCTTGCTGCCCGGCTATGCCACTTTGGGCATCGCCGCTCCCGTGATCCTGATCATCCTGCGCATGCTGCAGGGCCTGGCTCTGGGTGGCGAATATGGCGGCGCGGCCACTTACGTCGCCGAACATGCGCCGGACAACCGGCGCGGCTACTACACCTCGTGGATCCAGACCACCGCGACGCTCGGCCTGTTCCTGTCGCTGGTTGTGATCCTGATCGTACAGGCTTCATTGAGCAAGGAAAACTATGCTGCCTGGGGCTGGCGTATTCCGTTCATCGTGTCTTTTCTGCTGCTCGGCATCTCGATCTGGATTCGGCTTTCGCTTTCCGAATCCCCGACCTTCCAGCGCATGAAGGATGAGGGAAAGGGCTCCAAGGCGCCGCTGACGGAAGCCTTCGGCCAATGGAAGAACGCCAAGATTGCACTGCTGGCGCTGCTCGGCCTCACAGCCGGTCAGGCCGTGGTCTGCTACAATGGCCAGTTCTACGCGCTGTTCTTCTTGACCAACGTGCTCAAGGTCGACGCGCAGTCGGTCAACATCATGATCGCGGTCGCCCTGGCGGTCGGTTCGATCTTCTTCGTCGTCTTCGGCTGGCTCTCCGACAAGATCGGCCGCAAGCCGATCATCATGGCGGGCCTTGCGCTGGCGATTGTCTGCACCTTCCCGCTGTTCAAGGCACTGACATGGGCTGCCAATCCGGCACTCGCCACGGCGCAGCAGAACACCAGGGCGACGGTGACCGCGGCGCCGGGCGACTGCAAATTCCAGTTCAATCCGGTTGGCACGGCGAAGTTCACGACATCCTGCGATATCGCGACTTCGTTCCTGACCAAGAACTCGGTTCCCTATGACGTGGTGTCGACGGCTGCCGCCGGCACACCCGCATCTGTCAAAATCGGCAATGAGACGGTCGAGTCCTATGACGCCATCGCCGCCGGTGATCAGGCCAAGGCCAAGGAAGCGGCCTTCATCAAGGCCGTCAATATGTCGCTGCAGGACGGCGGCTATCCGCTGAAGCGCGCGGCAGCCAAGGTTGCGGACCAGAAGCTCGATGCGTTTGTTGCCGCCAACCCGGAACTGAAGCTGGACGCCGCTGCCATCCGTGCCGGTGAAAAGGCGACGGTGCCGATCGACCAGGCGGTCAAGGACAAGCTGCTGACCACCGATGAGGCAGCGGGCGCACCCGAAGTCACCGTCTACAACATTCCAGGCGGCGGCGCGTTCGCCATGTTCGCCGATCCTGCAGCAGTGAACTGGCCAATGACGATCGGCATCCTGTTCATCCTGGTGCTGTTCGTGACCATGGTCTACGGGCCGATCGCGGCGATCCTGGTCGAGATGTTCCCGACCCGCATTCGCTACACCGGCATGTCGCTGCCCTATCACATCGGCAATGGCTGGTTCGGTGGACTGCTGCCGGCAACCGTGTTCGCGCTCAGCGCCTACAAAGGCGACATCTACTATGGCCTTTGGTACCCGGTGGTGATCGCGGCTATAACGCTGGTCATCGGCATGATCTTCGTCAAGGATACGCTCGGCACCGACCTGCACGCCAAGGAGTAGGCAGCCCCAGCGTTCAAAAGAAAGCCCGGCGCGAACGATCGCGCCGGGCTTTTTCTTTTCAGGCCAATTCGTTGGCGAGGGCTGCTGCCCTTTGTGTCAGCTCTTGCGGCCCCGGGCCTCTTCCTCGATGGCTGCCTCATGGTACCAGCCGTCGCCGAAATCCGCGCGGGCACCACGCAGCGAGGCAAGCTCTGCCGCAAACTTAGCCTTTCCGCTCAAATTTGAGGCAGAGAGGCGTGCTGCCGCCGGGAACATCAAAATTTTGGCCGACGGTCGTGTGGAAATGACTTCCATTGCCGGGTTCCTTTCTTCCGCCGAACCTTTTCGATTCAACTTGGCCCGAAGATAAGGTCTGCAATCAAGTTAGGCAATATGCCTATGAAAAGATCAGCATTTGCACACTATTTGTGCAAATAAGGACCGTGATGGATCCGGGCGCATTGCTTAGGCGGCTCACCGACTTCCGGTGGATGCCGCGTCAATTTTGTCGCACCCTCCGGACCAAGAATGGCACACGAATTGCATTTTAAGTGTGCGGCAGGCCAGCTGCTGACGGCAGACGCATGTCGACGCCGTTCAGTGTTCGGTGATCAAGCAACGAGAGGCTAGAATGACGAAATACAAGCTCGAGTATATCTGGCTCGATGGATATACCCCGGTCCCCAACCTTCGCGGCAAGACGCAGATCAAGGAATTCGCCGAATTCCCTGAACTCGAGCAGCTGCCGCTGTGGGGCTTCGATGGTTCCTCGACCCAGCAGGCCGAAGGGCACAGCTCCGATTGCGTGCTGAAGCCGGTTGCGGTCTATCCGGATCCCGCCCGCACCAACGGCGTGCTGGTCATGTGCGAAGTCATGATGCCCGATGGTGTCACGCCGCATGCCTCAAACAAGCGCGCCACCATCCTCGATGACGAGGGCGCCTGGTTCGGCTTCGAGCAGGAATATTTCTTCTACAAGGACGGTCGCCCGCTCGGCTTCCCCGAGAGCGGCTATCCCGCACCCCAGGGCCCGTACTACACCGGCGTCGGCTATTCCAATGTCGGCTCCGTCGCGCGTCAGATCGTCGAGGAGCATCTCGACCTCTGCCTCGCCGCCGGCATCAACCACGAAGGCATCAACGCCGAAGTGGCCAAAGGCCAATGGGAATTCCAGATTTTCGGCAAGGGCTCCAAGAAGGCCGCCGACCAGATGTGGATGGCCCGCTACCTCCTGCAGCGCCTGACCGAGAAATACGGCATCGACATCGAATACCACTGCAAGCCGCTCGGAGACACCGACTGGAACGGCTCTGGCATGCACGCCAACTTCTCGACCGCCTATATGCGCGAAGTCGGCGGCAAAGCCTATTTCGAAGCGCTGATGGCGGCCTTCGACAAGAACCTGATGGATCACATCGCCGTCTACGGCCCGGACAACGACAAGCGTTTGACCGGCAAGCACGAGACCGCGCCGTGGAACCGGTTCAGCTATGGCATTGCCGACCGTGGCGCCTCGATCCGCGTGCCGCATTCCTTCATCAAGAGCGACTATAAGGGTTATCTGGAAGACCGCCGTCCGAACTCGCAGGGCGACCCCTACCAGATCGCCTCGCAAATCCTGAAGACGATCGCCTCGGTTCCGGCAAGCGCTCAGGTTTCAGCCGCCGCGTAAGTGTTTCGGACTGTATGACAAGAGGACCCCGGCGTTTCGCGCCGGGGTTCTTTTTTGGCCGTTACCCGGCGGACTGCATTCCCGGTAAAACATACCCAGAAAAAGTCAGGCAGTTCCGGCGGTCGCTAATCGCCCGTGAGTTCCGGCCGCAGCCGTGCGGGTCTGCGGCGATCACTCGCCAGAAAGCCCGGAAAACCGCCTTTTTCCAGCCCTTGTCCGGGGCGATGGATCTTCCATAAGCATCTGTTCATACAACGGAATCGGTCATTCGCCACCCGGCTGGCGGCGTTGACAGATCACGCTACGGCATGCGTATTCGCTGGCCTTGGGGTTACGTCACGCAATGCTGTTCGGACGGGCGGGGTTTTCTTGAACGGCGGCATTGGCGTGGGCGCCGGACGAGCGGTCACTGTAGCCTGAGACAGTGCTCCGCTCGCTCCTGGCTCCGACGTTGGCGGCCGAACCGCCTCCCTTGATCATTTACTGAACACCGCCGAGTTGTGATTGAAGCGACGCGCTCAAAAGCCGGCCGCTCCGATGGACCGTAGGTCCAAGAATCCGGGCATCCTATGATCGTCGAAGACGAAAGGCGGATACGGCTGTCCATGCGCGGCTGCCGTGCAGGCGAGGCATGCCGGTCGGCTGGCAATCCTATTGGAGCGCAGCAAAAAGCCCTTGAAAGAGGGACGTCTTTCAAGGGCTTGAGCATTATAGCTAATCTTGGACCGAGATTGAATCTCAGACGGAGTAGTACATGTCGTACTCGACCGGATGCGGGGTCATTTCGAAGCGCATCACTTCGGCCATCTTCAGCTCGATATAGCTGTCGATCTGGTCGTCGTCGAAGACGCCGCCGGCTTTCAGGAAGCCGCGGTCCTTGTCGAGGCTCTGCAGGGCTTCACGCAGCGAGCCGCAGACGGTCGGGATCTTCTTCAGCTCCTTCGGCGGCAGGTCGTAGAGATCCTTGTCCATCGGCTGGCCGGGATGGATCTTGTTCTTTATGCCGTCGAGGCCGGCCATCAGCAGCGCTGAGAAGGCGAGGTAGGGGTTCGCGCCCGGATCGGGGAAGCGGACCTCGACGCGCTTGGCCTTCGGCGACGAGCCGAACGGGATACGGCAGGAAGCCGAGCGGTTGCGCGCCGAATAGGCGAGCAGAACCGGCGCTTCGTAACCCGGCACCAGGCGCTTGTAGGAATTGGTCAGCGGGTTGGTGAAGGCGTTGATCGCCTTGGCATGCTTGATGACGCCGCCGATGAAGAACAGGCAGCTTTCCGACAGACCGGCGTATTCATTGCCGGCGAAGGTCGGCTTGCCGTTCTTCCAGATCGACATGTGGACGTGCATGCCCGAGCCGTTGTCGCCGAAGATCGGCTTCGGCATGAAGGTTGCCGTCTTGCCGTAGGCGTTGGCGACCTGGTGGACGACATACTTGTAGATCAGCATCTTGTCGGCGTTGCGCACCAGCGCGTCGAACTTGATGCCGAGTTCGTGCTGAGCCGCCGCCACCTCATGGTGATGCTTTTCGACGCGCACGCCCATCTCGGCGAGCACGGTCAGCATTTCCGAGCGCATGTCCTGCGCGCTGTCGATCGGCGGCACCGGGAAGTAGCCGCCCTTGATGCGCGGACGGTGGCCGAGATTGCCGGTCTCATAATCGGTGTCGTCGTTCGACGGCAATTCCGTGGAGTCGAGCTTGAATCCGGTGTTGTAGGGATCCGCCTTGTACTTCACATCGTCGAACACGAAGAATTCGGCTTCCGGGCCGACAAAGATGGTGTCGCCGATGCCTTCGGCCTTCATGTAGGCCTCGGCCTTCTTGGCCGTACCGCGCGGATCGCGGTTGTAGGATTCACCCGAAACCGGATCGAGGATGTCGCACAGGATGACCATGGTCGACTGCGCGAAAAACGGGTCCATGTGGACCGTTTCCGGATCGGGCATCAGCACCATGTCGGACTCGTTGATGGCCTTCCAGCCGGCAATCGACGAGCCGTCGAACATCACGCCATCGGCGAACATGTCTTCCTCGACCTCGATGACATCCATCGTCACGTGCTGCAGCTTGCCCTTCGGGTCCGTGAAGCGCAGGTCGACGAATTTCACGTCGTTGTCCTTGATCTGCTTCATGATGTCTTTGGCTGTCGTCATGTCATGTATCCCTGTGTGATGACTTTTTTTGATGATGACGTTTTTCGGGAGGATGGCGCGGTCGGTCAGACCGCGTCCATGCCCGTTTCGCCGGTGCGTATACGCACGACTTCCTCGATATTGGAAACGAAGATCTTGCCGTCGCCGATACGACCGGTCTGGGCCGCCTTGCGGATGGCCTCGATCGCACCTTCGACCGCGTCGTCGCCAAGCACGACCTCGATCTTCACCTTGGGCAGGAAGTCGACGACATATTCGGCGCCGCGGTAGAGTTCGGTGTGGCCCTTCTGACGACCGAAGCCTTTTGCTTCGGTGACGGTGATGCCTTGCAGTCCGGCCTCCTGAAGCGCTTCCTTCACTTCGTCGAGCTTGAATGGCTTGATGATCGCTTCGATCTTTTTCATGTAAAAAGTGGCCTCCACTGCCAAAAAAACGGGTTGTGACCCCCCGCTTGCGCCTCCATCAAGCACGAACTGTGCCAATTCAGCGGATTCTAAGCGGTCTCATAAGATTTCAAAGCCGCGCCGCACCGGGATGCAAATTCGCGTCATTCGCTGCACCGGAAGCGGCATGGACTGCCAGAGCCTACACAGCGCCAGCACCCACGTCCGCACAAAAATCGGGCATATTGCCTATCCCCCAGGCAATTTTCTGCCCGCGATGCTTTCGTGCCAACGTTATGGCTGCAGATCTCGGCAACTCCCCCTTGTTTGCTTAGGATCGAAATCGGACAATGCTTGATCGCATGCGGATCGGCAATCCATGAGCAACGAACTTCTTTCCCCGGCCGAAATGAGCGAGGCCGATCGGCTGACGATTGCCGCCGGCCCAGCCGACGGCATCGGCCTGATGCGGCGCGCTGGTGGAGCGGTCGCGGCCGAGGTTCTCAAGCGCTACCCCTCGGCAAAGCACATCCATGTGCTGTGCGGGCCCGGCAACAATGGCGGCGATGGCTATGTCGTTGCCCGCATCCTGGCCGGCAGCGGCGTCGGCACATCGGTCTGGGCATCCGGCGCGCCGAGGCCGAAAAGCGATGCGGCGCTCGCCGCCGCGGAATGCCCGATCAAGCCCCGGCCGCTGTCTGACTTTGACGCCAAGCCTGGCTCGATCGTGATCGACGCGCTCTATGGGGCGGGGCTGTCGAAGCCGCTGTCCGGCGACGCCGCGAAAGCCATCGATACAGTGACAGCCCTGAGCCTGCCCGTGGTCGCGGTCGACCTGCCGTCCGGCGTCTCTGGAAGGAGCGGTGACATATTGGGCAGGGCGTTTCGTGCCGAGGTCACCATCACCTTCGCGCGGAAAAAGCCTGGCCACCTGCTGCTGCCGGGGCGCGGGCAATGCGGTGAGATCGTGCTCGCCGATATCGGCATCGGCGACGGCATTATCGCCCAGCTCGCCGTCTCGACCTTCGAGAATGTGCCGGACCTGTGGTTGCAGGAATTTCCGGTGCCGACGGTGGATGCGCACAAATACAAGCGCGGCCATGTCGGCGTCTTTTCCGGCGGTCCCAGTGCTACGGGCGCGGCGCGGCTGTCGGCGCTGGCCGCCGCCAGAAGCGGGGCAGGGGCGGTCACCGTGCTGTCGCCTGGCAACGCCATGCAGGTGAACGCGATTCACCTGACCTCGATCATGCTGCGCGAGGCGGGCTCGCTCGAGGAGGTGCAGGAATTTCTAACGGTGCGCCATCCCGGGGCGCTGGTGTTCGGACCGGGGCTTGGGCCAAAGCCCAAGGTCGGCGATTTCGCCCTGCAGCTGATCAAGGCTTTGGAGGAGGAAGCACGCGACGAGGCGACCGCGAACCACGCCAGTGCGATGGTTCTTGATGCCGACGCCATCACGTCGCTGGCCCATCAGCCTCAGGCGCTGTTCGAAGCTGCCCGTCAGCCGAATGCGCCTGCCTTGATAGTTACGCCGCATGAGGGCGAATTCGGCCGCCTGTTCCCTGATATCGCCGGGGACAAAACCATGTCGAAATTGGACAAGGCGCGAACGGCCGCCACGCGGGCCAACGCCGTCATCGTCTACAAGGGCGCCGACACGGTCATAGCAGCACCCGATGGCAAAGCGGCGATCAACTCCAGCGGTGCACCGTGGCTGGCCACAGCCGGGTCAGGCGACGTGCTGTCGGGCATCATTGCCGGTTTGCTGGCGCAAGGCATGCGGCCCTTCGAGGGCACCTGCGCGGCGGTGTGGTTGCATGCTGAGGCCGGCAGCCGGTTCGGACCCGGTCTGATCGCCGAGGACCTGCCGTTGGCACTGGTGCCGGTGTTGCGCGAACTCTTCGACGCGCGCACGGCTGCCCAATGAGCCGCGCGCTCGTTCTGTTGCTTGCCACCCTCATCGCTGCCTTCATGGCGCCGACGGCGCGCGCCGAAGGTCCTGTGACGATCGTCGACGATCCGGCGGTGCTCGCCGCACTCGATGCCAGGGGTTTCGGTTTCGCCGATGTTTTCGGGGTCGACGGCGAGGGCGGTCTGAAGACGCTTTACGACGAGGCGCCGGCCTTTCACGCCATCGTCGAAACGGTTGCCTCCGATGTTGCGGCACTGCGTGCCGATATGAAAGCCGGCGGCCGGACGCTCTACGAAGTCACCGACGGCAATGTCGGCCGCATCATGGACATGCGCTGGCTGAAGACCGACGCCGCGCGCTTCCGGCTGGTCGGCGTCGTCAACCGGCTCGATCGTCGCGACTTCGCGGTGCTGCAAGGCGACAGGAGCTGCGGCGAGGTGCGCTTCATCTACCGCCTGGCCTACAGCTTTCGCAAAAACGGCAAGCTGCTGGCGTCGCGCCTGCCATTCAATTTCAATGCGGTCTACAGCGCCACCCCCGACGCCGATGGCGGCTGCGTCGGTGTTGCCGGACGCTGGACACCCCAGCTTGACGAGAGCGTCGATGCCGGCTGGCTGACCGGCGGGCCGCTGGAGAGAGCTGGGCTCACCTTCAAGCAGCTGGAGCTCAACGTACAGGTGGTGCGCTTCCCCTCCGGCCAGGAAACCGAGTTCGGTGGCCAGGCCGCCTATCTCATGCGGATATTCGGCATCGATGGCGCCGATATCAGCGAAAAACCGCTGGAGAACACGCCCGACACCGCACGGCTTTCGCAGGATGCGGCGCTGAAGGCACGGCTCGCCGTCTATGTCGGCGCCAATTTGCCGGCGGTTGACGAAGGCGTCTATGAGATTCCCGACGAGTTCCTGGCCAGAAAGATCATCTCATGGTCGACCTTCGGCAGCGCGCGGCAGGCCAATCATCCGTTTACGCAATTGTTCCAGCCCAAGGAATTCGCATCGCTCGATTATTCCACGCTAAAACTGGTGCGCACGCCGGAAGCGCTGGTCGAGCGGCTGGACAATGGCGCCTGCCAAGGTTGCCATCAGGCCGGTTCCACTGCCGGCTTCCATTTCATCGGCCTTGACGACAAGACGACATCGCCGCTCAACCGCATCGAGGTCGACATCTCGCCGCATCTTCATGCCGAGATCCCGCGCCGCCAGGCCTGGCTGCGCGCTACAGCTGAGGGCAGGGAGCCAAACCGCTTCCGTCCGCTCTCCTTTGCGCCGCCGGCAGCCTGGACGGACGCCGCGGTCGACTACGCGCCGGCCGAGATGGCCATGCCGTGCCTGATGCCGGAAGATGCGGACCGCTTCGGTGCGACCTGGAAATGCGGCGGCGGCACCGTCTGCACGCCGCTGGCCACCGCTTCGGGCGTGCACACGAAACTGGCGCAATGCCTGCTGCCCAAGGACAGCGAAAAACTGTTTTCCGGCCATCCCTGCCTGACCGGCTCGATCGCCAGCAATGCGGCGCAGCCTTTCAACGACCGCTACAGCAAATCGGGCCAGTTCGCGGCCTTCGCGCCTGCCGCGTCGCGCACCGCCTACACCTGCCGTCCGCCGAAGATCGGCGTGCCGGGCGGCATCGCCTATCGCGGCTGCGACGACAAGGACCGTGCCTTCGCGGCCTTCAAAGCTGGCAAGCCGATGCCGAACGAGATTTGCGGGCTGGTCGGCGGCAAGAAATTCGACATCTGCGTGGCCACCAACAATTTCGACCAATGCCTTGGCGGCGCCGTCAATCGCGGCAACCGGCCGGCCTGTTCGGCCGATCATTTCTGCCGCGAGGACTATATGTGCCAATCGCTGCCGCCGGACACGCCGGGCATCGGCAAAGTGAAAGGCATCGGCTTCTGCTCGCCGACCTATTTCATCTTCCAGATGCGCATCGACAATCACGCGACACCGTGGGGCAGCCCTGTCCGCGCCACCATGGGAGCGGGGTTCGGGGCGGCGGAAGAGGAGTGAGTTGCCGGCGTCTCACAGCGGGATGTTGTCGTGCTTCTTCCAGGGGTTCTGCATGTCCTTGTTGCGCAGCATGCGGAGCGCCCGCGCAATACGGCGGCGGGTCGAGTGCGGCATGATCACCTCGTCGACATAACCGCGTTCGGCGGCGACGAAGGGCGACAGGAAGCGATCCTCGTATGCCTTTGTATGGGCTGCGATCTTTTCGGCATCACCGATGTCCTTGCGGTAGATGATCTCGACCGCGCCCCTCGCACCCATCACCGCGATCTGTGCCGTTGGCCAGGCATAGTTCATGTCGCCGCGCAGGTGTTTTGAGGCCATCACGTCATAGGCGCCGCCATAGGCTTTTCTGGTGATGACTGTGATCTTCGGCACGGTGGCCTCGGCATAGGCGAACAGCAGTTTCGCGCCATGCTTGATCAGCCCGCCATATTCCTGCGCTGTACCGGGCAGGAAGCCGGGGACATCGACGAAGGTGACGATCGGAATCGAAAAACAGTCGCAGAAGCGCACGAAGCGCGCCGCCTTGCGGCTGGCGTCCGAATCGAGCACGCCGGCCAGCACCATTGGCTGGTTGGCGACGAAGCCGACCGTGCGGCCCTCGACGCGCCCGAAGCCGGTGACGATGTTCTTGGCGAAATTCTGCTGGATCTCGAAGAAGTCGCCTTCGTCGGCGACCTTCAGGATCAGCTCCTTGATGTCGTAGGGCTTGTTGGCGTTGTCGGGAATCAGCCGGTCGAGCGACAAATCATGGTCGGTGACCGACTGGTAGCATTCGATCTCGGGAAGCTCCGATGTGTTGGAAGCCGGCAGCAGGTCGACCAGCCGGCGCATCTGCAGCAGCGCCTCGACGTCATTGTCATAGGCGCCGTCGGCGATCGAGGATTTCGTCGTGTGGACGGAAGCGCCGCCGAGACTCTCGGCGGTCACCGTTTCGTTGGTCACGGTCTTCACCACATCCGGTCCGGTGACGAACATGTAGGAGGTATCGCGCACCATGAAGATGAAGTCGGTCATGGCAGGCGAATAGACATCGCCGCCGGCGCATGGACCCATGATGACGGAAATCTGCGGGATGACGCCTGAGGCAAGCACGTTGCGCTGAAAGATCTCGGCATAGCCGCCGAGTGCTGCGACGCCTTCCTGGATGCGCGCGCCGCCGGCATCGTAGAGGCCGATGATCGGCGCCCGGTTGCGCAGCGCCATCTCCTGTACCTTGATGACCTTCTCGGCATGCGCTTCCGACAGCGAGCCGCCGAACACGGTGAAATCCTTGGCGAAGAGATAGACCGGGCGGCCGTTGACCGTGCCCCAGCCGGTGACGACGCCGTCGCCGGCGATCTTGGTCTTCTCCATGCCGAAGTCGGTCGAGCGGTGTTCGACATACATGTCGAATTCCTCGAAAGAGCCCTCGTCGAGAAACACCTCGATGCGTTCGCGCGCGGTGAGCTTGCCCTTCTTGTGCTGGGCATCGATGCGGGCCTGGCCACCACCCATGCGGGCGATCTCGCGGCGGCGCTCGAGTTCCTTCAGCACGTCCTTCATCGATTACCTCCCAAGCCAGCGGCATTTCGTGGTAATCGTGCCGGCAAGCGAGCGCAAGCGCCGCTTGCTCCGTGGATTTTGCTGCGCTGCAGCATGACGCCCCTTGCATTTGGTGGCGAACTGGGCCATATGCGGCGGCATAGGCGCTTGGGCCGGGACTTATCCGGCCTTCTCGACGAATGAGACTGGTTGCGTCTGTTTTCCCTCTTTCCGGTATATCGGCCCTTTTTC
This sequence comes from Mesorhizobium sp. Primo-A, assembly GCF_003997175.1. Lineage (NCBI taxonomy): Bacteria > Pseudomonadati > Pseudomonadota > Alphaproteobacteria > Hyphomicrobiales > Phyllobacteriaceae > Mesorhizobium > Mesorhizobium sp. Primo-A. Next base: position 27,720 of record NZ_RZTG01000018.1, on the reverse strand, counting down.
CGGTAAATCACAAAGCGGCGAAAAAGCCCCGTGGCATGATGCCTGCGGGCACGACAGCGCAGCCGAGTGGACGAACCCGTCCGCCCGCCTTGTCGTTTCATGAAAATTTGTTCGACGGCAGGTTGCGCCCTGCCGCCATCGATGTTTGCGGCCAGAAGCCGCGTGAAAGAAGATTATTTTGACCAACGAAAACACTTTGCCCGGTAGCAACACTGCGGAACTCACCGGTTTCGCGGCACTGGGTATTACGGGCGCGCTGCTCAAGGCCACCCACAACGCCGGCTTCACCGAGCCGAAGCCTATCCAGGCGCAGGCGATCCCGCCGCAGATGGAAGGCCGTGACATTTTCGGCATCGCCCAGACCGGCTCCGGCAAGACCGCGGCCTTCGCTCTGCCGATCCTGTCGAAGATCATCGCACTCGGCACCAAGCGCCGGCCGAAGACGGCGCGTGCGCTTATCCTGGCGCCGACGCGCGAACTCGCCGTGCAGATCGAGGACACGATCAAGATCCTCGCCAAGGGCGCGCATGTCTCGACCGCGCTCGTGCTTGGCGGCGTCTCGCGCTTCAGCCAGGTGAAGAAGGTTGCGCCCGGCGTCGATATCCTGATCGCAACGCCCGGCCGGTTGACCGACCTGGTGCGTGAGGGCGACCTCATGCTTGCCGACACCAAATGGCTGGTGCTCGACGAGGGCGACCGCATGCTCGACATGGGCTTCATCAACGACGTCAAGCGCATCGCCAAGGCGACCGCGCCCGATCGTCAGACGGTGCTGTTCTCGGCGACCATGCCCAATGAAATCGCCGAACTGGCCAAGGGCCTGCTGAAGAACCCGATCCGCGTCGAAGTCGCGCCGCAAAGCACGGCAGCGGCCGAGATCGTGCAAGGCGTCGTCTTTGCCCGCACCAAGCAGAAGCGCCAGGTGCTGTCGACGATGCTCGCCGATGAGGCGATGAAGTCCGTCATCATCTTCTCGCGCACCAAGCATGGTGCCGACAGGGTGACCAAGGACCTCGAGCGCGATGGCTTCAAGGCCGCCGTCATTCACGGCAACAAGTCGCAGAACGCCCGCCAGAAAGCGCTGAACGATTTCCGCGACGGCTCGGTGCGCATTCTGGTGGCGACCGACATCGCGGCGCGTGGCATCGACGTGCCCGGCATCAGCCATGTCGTGAATTTCGACCTGCCGGATGAAGCCGAGAGCTACGTCCACCGCATCGGCCGTACCGGCCGCAACGGCATGGACGGCATCGCGATCACGCTTTGCGATCCTTCCGAGAACAGCAAGCTGCGCCAGGTCGAGCGCATCATCCGCACCAAGCTGCCGATCGTTGCCGACCATCTCGGCAGCCCCGATCCGCTGCGCAATCCGGCTGAAAAGAACGAGCGTTTCGAGCCGGCCAATGACCGCAACGACCGCAATGGCCGTCGCGACGGCAGGCGGCCCGGTGGCGAGAACAAGGGCAACGGCTTTGGCAAGAAGCGCTTCGGCGACAAGCCGGCCTTCGCCGGCGAGCGCAAGCCGGACGGCGCCAAGCCGGCCTTCAAGGGCAACAACAAGCGCCGCTTCGGCGGTAAGCGTCCGGCTGCGCGGGCCGCGTAAGCCAGACCGCGCTGCAGTCAGTCAAGCTTCGGCTGGCTGATTGCCGAGACGAAACAAGAAAAGGGCGGCCGAAGCGATGCTTCGGTCGCCCTTTTTCGTCGCCTACTTCACCACCGCTTCGATCCAGACGGCGATCCTTTGCGCCAGAAACGCCGTGGTCGATGGCGACAGCGCGTCGCCGGCAATGACGTGATTGTCCGGGTCGCCAGTGTCGTCGACCGGAACCAGTTCATGCGGCGCGCCCCAGCGCCCGGCAATCTCGCGGCTGCGGTCGGCCCGCACCACTTTGTCCGAATCAGAAAAGATGAACAAAGCAGGGACGGTCGCCTTCTCCACCGGCGCGCCATAGGCAAGCTCGGTCAGCGCCTGCATCGGCAAGGTTGCTTCGATCGGATAGCGGGTGGTCCAGAATTTTTCATTCAGCGCGTTGCGCGGCACGAAGCTATGTTCCTTGCCGGCGACCAGCCTGGCGATTTGTTTGCCCCACGGCATGGTCAGGATCTCGGCGCCCGAAGTCTTGACGCCGAAGTTCGGGGAGATGAACGCAATCGCCGCCACCCCGTCCGACGCACCGGGCTGCGTTGCCGCCCAGACCGCCAGCGAGCCGCCGGTCGAAGTCGAGATGACGATCACCTTGTCGCCGATCGCCCGGCCGATGGCGAGCGCCTCCTCATAGTCGTTGATCCAGGCATTGATGCTGCCTTGCGTCATCGCCGCGCCATCCTGCCCATGACCGGTAAGCCGTGTGTAGAAGAGATTGGCGTCAAGCTGTTCCGCCACTTCGTCAGGCAGCGGGCGGACCTCGCCCTTCGATGCGGAAAAGCCGTGGATGTAGACGATCGATAGCGGGGTCCTGGCATGCACCAACGGATCGGCCCAGACGATCTCCTTCTCCAGCCCGTCTCGGATTCCGGGGATGGCGGCTTCCGCCTTTGCCACATAGGCCTGCGGATCGTCGCCGATGAGCGAGGGATCGAAACGGATCGTGGTGTCGACGCGAACGCGCGGGCCGAACACGAAGGCCAGTGCGAGAACGGCAATAAGGCCCAGCACAGCAAGCACGATCCGTCGCCCCATCGCAGACTCCACGCGGCACTTGTCTCAACCATGGCGACGGCGGCCCGAAAACGGGGAGCCTGCCAATTTCGCAGGCGTCCTATTCGATCGGCGGCTTGCGGTCGTAATGCAGAGGCCGCGCCTTCCAACTGGTCATCAGGCTGATAAACCCTCTGCACAGCGGCCTCGGCAGCAGGGCGAGCAGTTTCAGCGGCCAGCTTGTCCGGCGCGGGAAATGGACTTCGAAACCGCCCGACTTGATGCCTCGCGCCATGCGGCGCGATGCGCGGCTGACCGGCATCAGTCCCGGCATCGGCAGCATGTTCTTCTCGGTCAGCGGGGTGTCGATGAAGCCTGGGTTGAACACCTGGATACGCACGTTCATCTTGTCGAAATCATACTTCAGCGACTCGGCCAGGATGTTGATGGCCGCCTTGGTGCCGCCATAGGCGGCCGTTGTCGGCCAGCCGAAATAGGATGTCACGGAGCCGACCAGCACGACATGGCCGCGCGCCCGCACACGCATGCGTTCGACCGCAGGCACGAGGCCGTTGATGATGCCGAAATAATTGACCTCGAAGGACCGGCGAAAGTCGTTGACGACAAGATTCTCCCCCGGCGTCGAAATGTAATTCCCAGCATTGAAGATGGCGAGCACGATGGGACCGAGCTCCTTCTCGATCGCGGCGACGGTTCTTGCCATGCGCGGCTCGTCGGTGACGTCGCAGGGAAAGGCCGTGACGCTGCCCGGCATCTGCGCGGTCTCGACGACAAGCGTGTCGATCGGATCGTCGTCGAGCGCCGTCACCGCGACGGCATAGCCCTGGGAAGCAAGATCCCTGGCCAAGGCACGGCCGATGCCGCTCGATCCGCCCGTGATCCAGGCGACGCCGTGCTTCGGGTTGGCCCGGTAGAGTGTCATGCTGCGCCCTGTCGACTTGTTGGTGCTTTGCTCTAGCGATGAAGAAATCGAATGAAAAGCTGCTTTTCAACGTCAGCCGGAAAATGAGCTGTGGCGCAAGAGGTCGGTTTCGGGAAGCGCTGACGCAATTACAGTACCGCAAATGCGACTGGACCAGACAAATTCTTGCCTTGAAACTGCAGCTTCGGGTTTCTAGGGTTTCGGCGCACCTACACAAGGAATCCTGAATGCCCCGTTCTGTGATCGACGCGATCGGCAAAACGCCTTTGATCCGCCTCAACAAAGCTTCGGAACAAACCGGTTGCGAGATCCTGGGCAAGGCCGAATTCATGAATCCGGGCCAGTCGGTCAAGGATCGCGCCGGCCTGTTCATCATCCGCGATGCCGAGCAGCGTGGGCTGCTGAGACCCGGCGGTGTCGTCGTCGAGGGAACGGCGGGCAACACCGGCATCGGGCTGACGCTGGTCGCCAAGGCGCTCGGCTATCGCACCGTCATCGTCATTCCCGACACACAGAGCCAGGAGAAGAAGGACACGATCAAGCTGCTCGGTGCCGAACTGATCGAAGTGCCTGCCGTGCCCTACAAGAACCCCAACAATTATGTGAAACTGTCGGGGCGGCTGGCCGAGCAACTGGCGCGGACCGAGCCGAACGGCGCCATCTGGGCCAACCAGTTCGACAATGTTGCCAACCGTGACGGCCATATCCGCACCACAGCAGAGGAAATCTGGAGCCAGACCGGCGGCAAGGTCGATGGCTTTGTCTCGGCGGTCGGTTCCGGCGGCACGCTGGCCGGCGTCGCCTTTGGGCTGAAGGCGAAAAGCAAGGATGTGAAGATCGCGCTGGCCGACCCGCTGGGGGCCGCGCTCTACTCCTTCTACACCAGCGGCGAGCTGAAGTCCGAAGGCAGCTCGATCACCGAAGGCATCGGGCAGGGGCGCATCACCGCCAATCTCGAAGGGTTCACGCCGGACTTTTCCTTCCAGATCCCCGATGAGGATGCGCTGCCGATCGTCTTCGACCTGATCCAGGAAGAGGGGCTTTGCGTCGGTGGCTCGACCGGCATCAACATTGCCGGCGCGATCCGCCTGGCCAGGGAATTGGGTCCCGGCCACACCATCGTGACCATTCTTTGTGACTACGGCACGCGCTATCAGTCAAAACTGTTCAACCCGGAATTCCTGCGCGAGAAGCAACTGCCGGTGCCGGGTTGGATGGAGCTGAAGAGCACAATTTCGGTGCCGTTCGAAAAGGTCGCGTGATGGCAAACTGGACGGATGCCCTGTTTCGCGACGACGCCTATCTGCGGACGGCGGATGCGACGATCGTTGCCGTCAACGACCGCGGCGGCATCATCCTCGACCGGACGATCTTCTACGCCACTTCGGGCGGCCAACCGGGCGATACCGGGTGTCTCGAACGCGCGGACGGCAGCCGCATCGCCATTGCCGCTACCCTCACCGGCGAGACCAAGGACGAGATCATCCATGTGCCGGCGCCGGAGCAAGCAGTGCCACAGGTCGGCGAGACGGTGAGGTTGGCCATCGACTGGGAACGCCGGCATCTCCTGATGCGCATGCATGCGGCTTGCCATTTGCTCACCGTCGTCTGTCCGTTTCCAATCACCGGTGCCGCCGTTTCCGAGGACGACAGCCGTGTCGACTTCGACGCTCCGGATGCCGGCTTCACCAAGGAGGACATCACCGCCGGGCTGATGGAGCTGGTGCGGGCCGATCATCCGATCTTTGTCAGGCTGATCAGTGACGAGGAACTGGCCGCCAATCCCGGCCTGGTGAAATCCAAGAACGTCCGGCCGCCGGCCGGCACCGGCAAGATCCGCCTGGTCTGTATCGGCGACAACGCCTCGGTGGACAGCCAGCCCTGCGGCGGCACCCATGTGAAGAGCACTGGCGAAGTCGGCGAAATCCACATCGGCAAGATCGAGAAGAAGGGCCGTGAAAACCGGCGCTTCCGCATCCGCTTTGGGCCGATGCCGGCAAACTGAACAGACAGTGATCGCCAAAAGGCGAGCAGGAGCACAAAATGGCCGAGGACAGCCCCTTCACCGTCGACGCAGACTGGCTGCAGCAACGTCTCGGCGAGCCGGGCCTGACGATTCTCGACGCATCCTGGTATCTCCCGGCGCAGAAGCGCGATGCGCGCGGCGAGTATGATTCGGCCCACATCCCGGGCGCACGATTTCTGGATCAGGATGCGGTTTCGGATCCGGATTCGCCCTTGCCGCATACGCTGCCGTCACCGCAGCATTTTGCCCAGTATGTCGGCGCCATGGGCGTTTCGGCCGATGACACCATCGTCGTCTACGATGGTCCGGGTTTCTTCTCGGCGCCCCGGGCGTGGTGGATGTTCAGGGTGATGGGCGTCTTCCAGACCTATATTCTGGATGGCGGCTTCGATGGCTGGAAAGCCGCCGGCAGACCGGTGACGGCTGAGCCGACGAAGATCGCGCCAAGCGTGTTTCATGCCGATTTCGACTCCGGGCGCGTCGCCAGCCTCGCCGACATGCGCCGGATCGTCGACACCAGGGCAAGCCAGATCGCCGACGCCCGGGGACCGGGCCGCTTTACCGGCGCCGAGCCTGAGCCGCGCGCGGGTATCCGCTCCGGCCATATGCCTGGCGCGCGCAATCTGCCCTATTCGGCGCTGTCGGAAAATGGCGAGCTGCTGTCGAAGGACCGCCTGCGCAAGGCGATCGAGGAGGCCGGCATCGATCTGTCGAAACCTGTCGTCACCTCATGCGGCTCCGGCATTACCGCAGCGGTGGTGACGCTGGCGCTGGAAACACTTGGCCATACCAACAACAGGCTTTACGACGGCTCCTGGACGGAGTGGGGCGGGCTTTCCGACACGCCTGTCGTGACCGGCCCCGTTGTGATCGGCAAGGAATGAAGACGATGGAAAACGGCGCGCTGGAAGATATTGACGTCACGGTGACGTTTCTCGAGATGCATGTGCCGCCGGCCTATTCGCCGCCGGTGCCCTACAACCGTCAGATCGCGCTGCTGAAGACCAAGGACATTCCGCTGCATTTCTACCGCTATCTGATGGACCGGGTGGGGCGCAAATGGCACTGGGTCAATGTGCTGAGGCTGGATGACGACGAGCTTGCCGCCGGCATTCATCGCGAGGATCGCGACATCAGGGTCCTTTATCTCGACGGCGCACCCGCCGGCTTCTTCGATCTCAAGCCGCATCTGCCGGAAGAAGTCGAGCTCGCCTATTTCGGCATGATGGAACATGCGACGGGACAAGGCATCGGCCGCTGGTTCCTGGGTTCCGCGATCGCAGCCGCCTGGTCGCATGGTCCGAAGCGCGTGACGGTGCAGACCTGCACGCTCGATCATCCGGCGGCTCTGCCGCTTTACCAGAAGCTCGGCTTTGCACCGGTGGCGCAAAAGAAGGAAATCGTGCATCCGCTGCCTTTCGCCGAGCGCGCGGCCAGCGTCATGCGGCCCTAGCCGGAAGCTGACACCAGCTCGAATCTGAACCTGTCGTTCATCGGCCCTTCAGGCTGCTTTTGGCATGTTGCCCGCACCATCAATGCGGCCAAGGCCGAAGGAGACGAAGACATGCTGACCCGCCGTACACTTGCCGCCGCGCTGATCGCGGCGATTGCCATGCCAAGCCTGGCCGCAGCCCAGGCGACAACGCCTTCGGCCGCGACGATCGAGCGGAAGCTCGAGGCAGCACCGCGTGTGAAATTGCGGCCGAACGAGCGCGTCACCATCCGGGAATTCAAGCGGCGCCCGGATTTGCGCCGCATGGCCCGCTCGATCGATATCCAGTCGATCAACTTCGCCTTCGGTTCGGCGGCTATTGCCAACTCGCAATACGACAAGATCGAGACTATTGCCGACGCGCTGCGGCGAATCCTGCGCCGCGATCCCGGCGCCCGCGTGCTGATCGAGGGCCATACCGACGCCGTCGGCTCCTTCCAGTCGAACCAGGCCCTGTCCGAACAACGCGCCGCTTCGCTCAAGCGCACATTGGTGCGCGAATTTAGGGTGCCCGGCCATGCACTGGAAACCGTTGGTTACGGTGAGGAGTTTTTGCTGGTGCAGACGCAGAACGAAAACTGGCAGAATCGCCGGGTGACGCTGCGCCGCTTCGACGATTTCATCCGTTGAGTCGCAGCTCCGAATTTTAATTAGCCGGCGCCTTTGACAGGAATCTGATGAGAGCCGATCGCCGAGGGGCGATCGGCTTTTCGACATTTGGCAGGAATCGGGTGGGCGGCGAGGGTTCAAGGACATAATTTCCAATCACGACACCGGAGATTTTTCCATGACCATCCAGTTCAAAGCTTTGCCGACCGAAGCTGTCAGGACGCTGCAGCGTGGTGGCGTCGATGCTTATGGCCAAACGCCCGAGCGAAAGGTCTCAGATGGTGACGGCATGCCTTGCCGGCATTGTTTGAAGAACATAGGAGCCGGCGATGCCTATCTTGTTCTGGCATACAGGCCATTCCCGCAGCTTCAGCCCTATGCCGAAACCGGGCCGATCTTCCTGCATGCCGAGGAATGCGACGGCGCTGCCGAGGGCGAGGCGCTGCCCGAGATTCTCGACAGCCCCGACTACATCGTGCGCGGCTATGGCAGGGATGACCGTATCGTCTATGGCAGCGGCGGCGTGGTCCCGACCGGAGACATCACCGGGCGGGCCAAGACCTTGTTGGAACGCGACGAGATCGCCTACGTCCATGTCCGCTCGGCGCGCAACAATTGCTACCAGTGCCGCATCGAGCGCGCTTGAGGCTGAGATTAGCCGCTGGAAACAGCTGTCGTACTCCCGTCGCATAGTCGCGATAGAAAGCCATTGTCGATCGATTTGCCGACCGCGGATGAACCGGCGGCAAATCTCGTCATCGAGGAAGCGGGGCTTTGGCTCCGCTTTTTTGTTGCCTGCGTTTGGAGCAGACGTATTCCACGCAAGAAAAAAGCCCGCCGGCATGGCCGACGGGCTGCAACTGTTTGGCTGGAGGGCCTTTTAGTTGAACTTGTACTTCGCGCCGAGGCGCACGGTGTGGAAAGAGGAAGTCGAGGTAAGGGTGTCGTCAGGTGCGCCGAATTCCGAAGAAAAGTCCTTCTTGGCGAACTGCGAATAGCGATATTCGAGGCCAACGGTGACATTGCTGGACAGAGCCGTTTCCAGTCCGCCACCGACCGAGAAGCCGCTGGAGCCCCAGTCGAGGATGTCGCCGATCGGGTCGGAAGCGTTCAGATCGAAATGCTGCCAGCTGTAGCCGGCAAGCGCATAGGCAAGGGTCGATTCGTTCATCTTCATGCCAACGCGGCCCAACACATCGAACCCATAGTCGGTATCGACGTTGATCGATCCGCCGCCGAGATCCAGCTTGGAAGTCATGCCGGAGTAGCGTGCATCGACCATGACGCCTGCGACCCAGCTGCCGAAGTCATGATCGTAGCCGACGTTCAGTTCACCAAAGGCACCTTCGCCACCGAGACCATTGAATTCCAGGTCGCCGAGCGGCGGAACGTTGATCTGGTGCACGGACGCACCGGCACCACCAGCGCCGCCGATATAGAAGCCGGTCCAGTTGTAGGCTGGCGTCTCGAAGGCAGCACCGCCGCCGTTCTGGGCACCGAAACGGTAATTGGCTGCGATCTGGAAAGTATGGCGCGAGGTGTCAAGATTGAGGAGACCGTCCGGAACCCCGACGATGCCAGCCTCGGAAAGAAGATCGTCCTTGGTCCCGAAGCCCGTATAGCGATACTCAGTCTTGATCGTCCAATTGCTGTTGATGGCCGTTTCGATGCCACCTCCGACAAAATACCCGCTCTGATCCCAATCAAAGTCGAAGCCAGCGTTCGTATCGAGCTTGTACTTCTGCCAGGAATAGCCACCCAGCACGTATCCCAGAGTGTTTGGCGTCAAGAGATAGCCGAGACGCAGGCCAGCGTCGAAACCGTAGGTTTCCTTGATCGAAGCGTCGAATCCCGTAATGTCCAGCGTGGTCCCGATGTTGCCGACGTGAGCGTCCAGCAGACCACCGATGAGGAACCGCGGCGCGACCATATAGTCATAGCCAACCGTCAGCTCACCGTAGACGCCTTCGCCACCAATGCCGTTCAGCGAGACTGGAATAAAATCGCTGCTGAGCTTGTGTACGTTGGCACCGGCGCCGACGCCAAAACCAACGTATAGACCGCTCCAGTTAAAGCCGGCAGCTTCTTCTACCGGCTGCACGACGTCTGCTGCGTGAGCAGCAGATATCAAAGCCACAGCAGAAACAGCACCAAGAAGAAAAGATTTCGCGGATGTGCGAATGAACATATGCCCGTACCCCATGAGTAAACCCAGAATGTCTCTAGCAGGGAACCGGCCGGCACGGGAATGACAAATATGCAACAATGATGAGCAAAGTGCCGTTGCGTCACATCTTTCGGCGCCATGCTTTGCCTGAAAAACAGGCTCGCAAGAAAAAACCCGCCGGCATGGAACCGGCGGGCTGGATTGAAAGGAGCTGTTTTTCGCGAAAATCAGGCGGCGAGTACCGCTTTCGGCTCGACCAGTTCGTAGCCGAGCGCCTCGGCGACTGCGCGGTTGGTGATCTTGCCCTTGTGGACATTGAGGCCGTTGCGCAGGTGATGATCGTCGACCAGCGCCTTCAGGCCCTTGTCGGCGAGCTGCAGGCCGTAGTGAAGCGTCGCGTTGTTGAGCGCGTGGGCCGACGTGACGGGCACGGCACCCGGCATGTTGGCGACGCAATAGTGGATGACGCCGTCGACCTCATAGGTCGGGTCGGCATGGGTGGTGGCGTGCGAGGTCTCGAAGCAGCCGCCCTGGTCGATGGCGACATCGACCAGCACCGAGCCTTTCTTCATGCCCGACAGCATTTCGCGCGAAACCAGTTTTGGCGCCGCGGCACCCGGGATCAGCACCGCGCCGACGACGATGTCGGCTGAAAAACACTCTTCTTCCAGCGCCTCGACAGTCGAGTAACGGGTGTGGACGCGGCCGGCGAAGAGATCGTCGAGCTGGCGCAATCTCGGGATCGAGCGGTCGATGATGGTGACGTCGGCGCCAAGGCCGGCCGCCATCCTGGCCGCGTGCAGGCCGACGACGCCACCGCCGAGCACGGTGACCTTGCCGGGCAGCACGCCGGGCACGCCGCCCAGCAGCACGCCGCGGCCGCCATTGGCCTTCTGCAGCGCCGTGGCGCCGGCCTGGATCGACAGGCGTCCGGCAACTTCCGACATCGGCGCCAGCAGCGGCAGGCCGCCACGGTCGTCGGTCACGGTCTCGTAGGCGATTGCCGTCACGCCGGACGCAAGCAGGCCCTTGGTCTGCTCCGGATCCGGAGCAAGGTGGAGGTAGGTATACAGGATCTGGCCTTCGCGAAGCTGCGCCCATTCGCTGGGCTGCGGCTCCTTGACCTTGACGATCATGTCCGACTTGGCGAACACCTCGGCGGCCGTCTTGGCAATCGTGGCGCCGGCGGCGCGATAGGCGTTGTCATCGGCGCCGATGCCGGCACCGGCCCCGGTCTCGACCAGCACTTCGTGGCCATGGGCGACATATTCGCGGACCGAGCCGGGGGTGAGGCCGACGCGGTATTCGTGGTTCTTGATTTCCTTGGGGCAGCCGACGCGCATTTTCTTCTCCTGATCCGGCCCTTTTGGGCTCGTTCCCTGTATGGCTGGAGTGAACCACGAATCGTTGCGCAGGTGTTTGCGAATGCGCTTGCGCCCACCGGCCGGTTTCGATAATTGTTGCGCGAAACAGCAAGATATTCGCAGGATTCACGAATAATGCCGCTCGACAGGATCGATATCGCCATTCTCGAGGCTTTGCAGAAGGATGGCAGGATACCCAATGCGGCGCTGGCCGAGAAGGTCGGCCTGTCGCAGTCGGCCTGTTCGCGCCGGCTCGACAATCTGGAGAAATCCGGAACCATTCGCGGCTACCACGCCCGGCTTTCCAATGCGGCACTTGGCCACCAGATGACGGCGATCGTGCACATATCGCTGTCGGGGCAGTTCGAGAAGACGCTGTCGGATTTCGAGGCGGCGATCAAGCGCTGCCCGAACGTGCTGTCCTGTCACCTGATGTCGGGCGAATACGACTACATCCTGCGGATCGCGGCGAAGGATCTCGTCGACTATGAGCGCATCCACAAGGAATGGCTGTCGGCGATGCCGCATGTGACCAAGATCAATTCGTCCTTTGCGCTACGCGAAATCGTCGACAGGACCGCCATGGGCATGAAGCCGGAAATGGCCTAGGCCTCCGTTACCACCCGATCCATCGGAATGTCGTGCGGCTGCGGGTAGATGGTCGCGATGCGCTGCAGCTCGTAGCCGACGCCGATGACCAGTGGCTTGAACGGCATCGCTGCCAGCGTACGGTCGAAGAAACCGCCGCCATAACCCAGGCGGTAGTTCAGGGGATCGATGCCGACGATCGGCGAGATGACGATGTCCGGCAGCACCGGATCGCCCTCGGCCGGGATCGGGATATTCCAGACACCTTTCTCCAGCCGGTCGCCTGCTTTGTAGGCGCGGAAGATCAGCGGCTGCCCCTTCTCGATGACGATGGGCAGGGCGGTGCGGCCGCCGCGTTCGTTTATGGACGTCATCCAAGGCCGCAAATCCGGCTCGCCGCGAAACGGCCAGTAGAGACTGACCATGCGGCCGGCGATCTCGCCGATTACCGCGTCGAGGCCATCGGCGATGTGTTGCGACATTACCGTTCGCGCGTCGGCCGAAACAGCAAGACGCGCGGCGATCAGGCGTTCGCGCTCAGCCTTGCGCCAGCGTCTCACATCGGTCCAGTCGCTCGAAGGCGCACGGAATTCCGTATCGAGTTCGTGCATGAAACAGGGCGGCGAAGAATACTGCGCCGGAGCATCGTCGTCACGATCGTTGGCCATGCCTCACCTCATCGCGTGTTCGATGACGCTATACCTCGCGATACGATACAACATGTGCATTCACGACATGCAACGACGAGTCTCGGGCACTGGCCATCTGTTGTTGCATTGCACAAAAATACCTACATGCAGGACAGGCAATCTTGCTAACAAGGTGAACGAAATGAACGAAGCCAGGCATCATGTCGTCGTTGTCGGCGCGGGGTTCGGCGGCCTCGAGTTCACCCGTGCGCTTGCCGGCGCTCCCGTGCGCATCACCATGATAGACAAGCGCAACCATCACCTCTTCCAGCCGCTGCTCTACCAGGTGGCGACGACGGCGCTGGCCACCTCCGAGGTTGCCTGGCCGATCCGCCACCTCCTGCGCAAGCGCAAGGATGTGACGACGCTGCTCGCCAATGTCACCGGTGTCGACCGCGCCGGCAAGCGCGTGCTGCTCGATGACGGCAGCGCGGTCGCCTACGACACGCTGCTGCTCGCCACCGGTGCCCGCCACGCCTATTTCGGCCATGACGAATGGGAGCCGTTCGCGCCTGGCCTGAAGACGCTGGAGGACGCCACCACCATTCGGCGGCGAATTCTCCTGGCCTTCGAACAGGCCGAGCGGGAGGCTGATCCCGCCAAGCGCCAGGCGCTGCTGACCATTGCGATCGTCGGTGGCGGGCCGACCGGCGTCGAGCTTGCCGGCACCATCGTCGAGCTGGCGCATGACACGCTGCGCGGCGAGTTCCGCAACATCGACACGCGGCAGACGCGCGTGGTGCTGATCGAGGCCGGCGACCGCATTCTGGCCAATTTCGCACCGAAACTTTCCGACTACGCCAACAAAGCGCTCGAGCGGCTCGGCGTGACGGTCGAGCTCGGGCGGGCCGTCACGCGCTGCGACGCCGAAGGTGTCGTGTTTGGCGATAAGCAACTGGCCGCCCGAACGATCCTGTGGGCAGCCGGCGTTGCCGCTTCGCCAGCCGCTGAATGGCTGGGAGCGAAGGCGGACCGCGCGGGCAGGGTGCTGGTCGAGCCCGATCTAAGTGTGCGTGGCAGCCCGGAGATCTTCGTCATCGGCGACGCCGCTCATGTGCTGCGGCCAGACGGGCGGCCGGTTCCCGGCGTGGCGCCTTCCGCCAAGCAGGAGGGCCGACATGTTGCGGCTACCATCAAGGCCAGGCTCGGCGGCGACACGACCGCGCGTCCTTTCCACTACAGGCATGCCGGCGATCTGGCGACGATCGGCAAACGCGCCGCCGCCATCGATTTCGGCTGGATCAAGCTCACCGGCTGGCTCGCCTGGTGGCTGTGGGGAGTGGCTCACATCTATTTCCTGATCGGCTTTCGCAACCGGCTTGCTGTTTCGCTGAGCTGGCTATGGATCTACGCGACGGGGCAACGCAGCGCGCGGCTGATCACCCAGGGCGACGACGACAAGGGCTGATTTCTTCACCGGCACCGTTCATCCGCACGTCATCTGTTGCTGGTCGACTGACCTTCCGATGCACGCAACTTCTTGAATGGACTTGAGCCGATTTCGGCGCGAAGTTCGCTTCGGGGCAGGGCGTGTCACGTTGTCGATAAGGAGAAAACATGTCGCAACTGCTCCATCCCGTCTCCCGCCGCGATTTCCTCGCTGGCACCGCAGCTACAGGGGCGCTGATCGTGCTTCATCCCTTCTCCGCTCGCGCACAGGCCAACCAGGCGCATCTCCGGATCATGGAGACCACCGACATCCATGTGAACGTGCTGCCTTACGATTATTACGCCGACAAAGCGAACGACACGCTGGGCTTGTCGCGCACGGCCTCCCTGATCGACGCCGTGCGCAAGGAAGCGGTGAATTCGATGCTGATCGACAATGGCGACCTGCTGCAGGGCAATCCGATGGGCGACTACATCGCCTATGAGAAGGGCCTGAAGGACGGCGACCTGCATCCGATCATGAAGGGTATGAACCTGCTCGGCTACGAGTGCTCGACGCTGGGCAACCACGAGTTCAACTATGGCCTGTCGTTCCTGGACAAGGTGCTGGCCGGCGCCAATTTTCCCTTCGTCTGCGCCAATCTGATCCGCGGCACGGAGCTTGCCGCGAACCCGCGCGACGACAAGCTCTATCTCAAGCCCTATGTCATCCTCGACAAGAAGATCAAGGACGGTTCGGGCGCCGAGCAGCCGATCAGGATCGGCATCATCGGCTTCGTGCCGCCGCAGATCATGGTCTGGGATCTCAAGAACCTCGAAGGCAACGTCAAGACGCGCGACATCGTCGAGGCGGCCAAGGCCTGGGTGCCGCAGATGAAGGAGGCGGGCGCCGACATCGTCATTGCGCTGTCGCATTCCGGCATCGACGTGAAGCACGGCGACATGATGGAGAACGCCTCGTTCTTCGTCGCCGGCGTCGCCGGCATCGACGCGGTGTTCACCGGGCACCAGCATCTGGTGTTCCCCGGCAAGAAGGATTTCCAGTCGCTCGATGGTGTCGACACGCAAAAGGGCACGCTGCAGGGCAAACCCGCCGTCATGGGCGGTTTCTGGGGCTCGCATATGGGGCTGATCGACCTGATGCTGGAGCGTGACGGGTCGAAATGGAAGGTCGTTTCCGCCACTTCCGAGGCGCGGCCGATCTTCGAACGCGTCGACAACAAGAATAAACCGACTGTCCCGGACGACAAGCGCATCATCGCGGCCCTTGAGCAGGACCACCAGGCAACACTGGCCTATGTGCGCCGCCCCGTCGGCAAGACCTCCGCGCCGCTCTATTCCTATTTCGCGCTGGTCGCCGACGATCCGTCGGTGCAGGTCGTCAGCCAGGCGCAGACCTGGTACCTCAGGGATATTCTGAAGAATACGCAATGGAAGGATGTGCCGCTGCTGTCGGCGGCCGCTCCGTTCAAGGCCGGCGGACGCAACGGCGCCGACTACTATACCGACGTGCCCGCCGGCGATATCGCCATCAAGAACGTCGCCGACCTCTATCTCTATCCCAACACCGTGCGTGCGGTCGAAATCACCGGTGGGCAGGTCAAGGAATGGCTGGAAATGTCGGCCGGGATCTTCAACCGGATCGAGCCAGGGAAGGCCGACCAGGCCCTCATCAACACCGATTTTCCGTCCTACAATTTCGACGTCATCGACGGCGTCACCTATAAAATAGACCTGTCGCAGCCGCCGAAATACGATGCCAAGGGCGGGCTGGCTAACGCTGGCGCCAATCGCATCGTCGACCTGAGTTTCGATGGAAAACCAATTGACCCCAAACAGAAATTCGTCGTCGCGACCAACAACTACCGGGCCGGTGGCGGCGGCAATTTCCCCGACATCAATGCCTCGAAGATCATCTATGAAGCGCCGGACACCAATCGCGACGTCATCGTCCGCTACATCGTCAGCGAGGGTACAATCAACCCGTCCGCGGACGACAACTGGTCGTTCGCGCCGCTGCCTGGAACCAGCGCCGTGTTCGAAACCGGCGCCAAGGCGAAGGATTTCATTGCGCAGCTGAAATCGCTGAAGATCGAGCCGGCAGGCGAGGGCGAGGCAGGTTTCGCGAAATACCGCATCCTGCTTTGAAGGTGGTTCGGGTCGGCTCGAGTCCCGGCCTTATGGCGTGGATTGAGCCGGCTGGGTGAAACGTTCCTTGATGTCAGGCATGACGAGATCCAGCGCATCGGTGGAAATGCCGCCGGAATAACCGTTCGGCAGCTGCTTGATCAGTTCGGGATCGTCCAGCCCTTGCGAAAAGTCGCCGCCGGTGTACGGGCCGAGCAGATAGACGCGGCTGTCGACGCCTTGCATGCGATCGAGAAACCGGTTCGGCCAACCCCACATCCATTTCGCGATGTTGACGGGAATGAGCAAGGTACCTTTTCGGCAGGCATCTGGAACATAGCCGCTCCAGCCAAGCGCGGCATAGCGCAGAATGCATTGCGTCAGCGACGCGCGGCTCAGCGTATGCATGTCCGGCAGTGCTGCCTTGACTGCGGCAATCGGCTTGTCGCCGCCATAGACCGAGAGATAGAAGCGCTCGTTCGGCGATAGCATGGCAAGCCGTGCGGCCAGCTTTTCGCCTTCGCCTGGATCGTTGCTCTTGACGTTGATGTTGAAGCGGCGGGCCGGGAAGTGCGCCAGAACCTCATCCAGCGACGGCATCATGCCGATACCCTTGCCGCGAAACGGAAAGGTCTTGCCGCCATCCGCCGTATAGCCATAGCCGACATCGAGGGTCTTCAACTCGGCCATGGAATGGTTGCGTGTTTCTCCCTTGCCTTCCGTGCGGCAATCCAGCGTCCAGTCGTGGAAGACGGCGAAATTGCCGTCTGTCGTCGGGTGAACATCTAGTTCGAGCGCGTCAGCGTCCAGCGCGAAGGCTGCTTCCATCGAGGGGATCGTGTTTTCGAGGTAGGCATGGCGCGGCGGCAACATGCGACTGGCCGTGCACGTCTCACCCGTCATGCCTTCCCGTGCGTAGTCCTGGGCAAGGCCGCGATGGGCAAGCACTTCCGGCTTGCCGGCGGGGCGGCTCGACAACAGCGAGGTGTTGTTGAGCCAGATGCCCGCCGCGGCGACAACGATGATGCCGAAGAAGATCGTCCGTTTGCGCATCAAGTGATTTCCGATTCGTCCGTCCTGCGCGGCATCCTGCTTTGCGATCGGACTTTTTGACGGCGACCGGGCGGCGACATCGAGATCATCCTCGATATCGCCTGGTCGGCGGCAATGAAATCGAAGAACGTGTCGACTTACGCCTTGTAGACCACCTGGCGCACGTCGATGTAGCTGGCGCGGAATCCGGCCTCGCAATAGTGCAGGTAGAACTCCCAGAGCTTCTTGAAGCGGTCGTCGAAGCCGAGCGGGACGATCTTCTCCCATGACGCCCAGAACCGGTGGCGCCATTCGGCAAGCGTGCGCGCATAGTCATCCGGAAACACGCGCTCGCGCAGATGGGCAAGGCCATGATCCTTGCCCAGTGTCTTCAGGATCGACGGTGTCGGCAGCATGCCACCCGGGAAAACATAGCGCTGGATGAAATCCGGCCTTGCGCGATACGTGTCGTAGGCGGCTTCGTTGATGGTGATGATCTGCAGGCCGGCGGTGCCGCCGGGTCTCAGGCAAGCCTTCATCTTGCCGAAAAACACCGGCCAGTATTTCTCGCCGACCGCCTCGAACATCTCGATCGAGGCGATGCGGTCATAGGTGCCGGTTTCGTCGCGATAGTCCTGCAGCTTGATGTCGACCTTTTCGGCAAGGCCAGCCTTGGCGATGCGAGCCGTTGCAAAATCGTGCTGCTCGCGGCTGATCGTCAACCCGGTGACGCGGCAGCCGATCTCGCGCGCGGCGAATTCGGCGAAGCCGCCCCAGCCGCAGCCGATTTCCAGCACATGGTCCTTCGGGCCGATCCCTGTGTCTTTCGCCAGCGCGCGATATTTGGCGGCCTGGGCGCTTTCCAGGTCGTTGGCGCCGGTCGTGTAGAGCGCCGAGGAATAGGTCATGCTCGGATCGAGCCATTGCTTGTAAAAGGCGTTGCCGAGGTCGTAATGCGCCGAGATATTGCGCTTCGAACCGGTGCGGGTGTTCTGGTTGAACCAGTGGCGGATGCGCTGGACGGTGTTGATCAGCCAACTGGTGCCGCCCGCGATACGCTCGCCAATGACCGAATTGACCACGAACAGCTCCAGGAAGCTGGTCACATCAGGGCTTTCCCAATCGCCGTCCATGTAGGATTCGGCTACGCCGATCGTGCCGCCGGAAAAGGCGCGGCCGGGCAAGCGCCAATTCTTCAGCACCAGTTCGGCATCTGGGCCAGGTCCCTTGCCGCCGACGAGGACGGCGCGGCCGTCCGGCAGCCTCACCTTGAGCGAACCGCGCGGCAGGTTCATCGCCGCCGACAGCACCATGCGCGCTTTCGCCGGCAGACCTTTGACGATCTCGGCGAAATTGAACTCATCGAGCCTGACCGCGTCGCTCAATGCTGCGCCAAAAAGTTCCTTTTGTGCCATCTCGTGCCCCCTGGATTTCCGCGGTGTCGGGGCAGATTGCCGAGCCACGGTTCTCTTGGATCATTCGCCAGCTTCGAACGCCGTTGCCGGTCCCGGGCGCTGACCGGCTCAGTGACGGGCGGGCTCGAATGAAACACGCGCTCTTTTACCAGAGCTTTAGCGCTTCCCAGTGAATCCCTGCGGCGATCTTCCACGTCATGCGGCGAAACTTCAAGAGGCAGGCCGCAAGCGGGGCTGTGCCACGCGGAATGCTTGCGCCAGCGAGAATCCGCTTTTTTGCACAGCAAAGGCCGAGCGCGCAAAAAACGCCTATGGTCGCAGAATTGCTCGTGCGATAGATCTAGCCATGCGTTATGTAATCGTCATTGCCGCCATCGCGTTTTTCCTGATCTGGGATGGCATGTACAATCAGGGCCGCTATCTCGACACAACAGTGAGAGAGCTTAGCCATGTTGTGCGATATGTTACCGGCAGAGCTTAACTCCAGTGGCGGCAGCCGCGACATCCTAGTCGATTGACGCCAACGTCCTGCCGTCACAAAAGACCCCAGCATTTTGATCGAGGAGGCGGGGTTGATCCGGCATATCGTTTTCTTCAGCGCGCGGCGAAAAGAGGATGTCGAGGCTGTGCGCACCGGCTTGCTGGCGCTCGGCAACATTCCTCATTCCAGCCTGTTCGAGGTCACGCTCAACACCAAGGTGGATCCGCTGTCGGACGAGGTCGACGTGGTCGTCTATGCGGAGTTCGCCGATGACGCCGCGCTGGCCGCCTACAAGGCGCACCCGCTCTATGCGCAGACCACCAGCAAGGTCAAACCGATGCGCGAACTGCGCTATTCCGCCGATGTCATTGCCGGAAGCTGATCGAGGCTTTGTCCCAACTGGTGCCTTTTTCGACGTCCGGTGAACTGGCGGGGGCGAAATGGCCGGGATTGCGATCAAGTCTTGAACCGATTTGCGGAATGATGCACATCGCGGCTGCATGACCCGAACCATCACTGGCACTCATCCGCTCGATCACCTGGTGCTGCCAACGCAGAGCCTTGAGGTGGCGCGAGCCCGGCTCGCCGCGCTTGGCTTCGTCGTGGCCCCGACCGGCATCCATCCCTTCGGAACGGAAAACTGCTGTGTTTTCCTGGCCGACGGCACGTATCTCGAACCGCTGGCGGTCGGCGACGAGCAGGTGGCGGCAAAGGCTATCGCGGACGGCAATGTCTTCGTCACGCGTGATCGCGCCTATCGCGACAGCAACGGCGACGAGGGGTTTTCCGCCATTGTTCTAGGTACGGGCAATGCCGATGCCGACCATGCACGCTATGTCGATGCCGGCATCTCGGCGGGAGACATGCTGGGTTTTTCGCGCGCTTTCACCGACCCGGCCGGCAAGAGCGACATCGCATCGTTCAAGCTCGCTTTCGCGGCCGGAGCCAAAGCCACGGACGCCTTCCTGTTTGCCTGCGAGCGGGTCAACGCGCCTGATGTCGACCGCGCGGCTTTGCAGGCCCACGCCAACGGCGCGACCGGAATTGTCGAGATCTTGGCGGTCAGCGATGCGCCTGGAAAGCAGCATGAGTTGATTTCTATCTCGGTGGATAATCCGGCCGCCGAAAGGCAGGGCGGCATGTTTTCCCTGCCGAATGCAGATTTGAGCGTGCTTGACCGCGCGGCTTTCACCGCGCGCTTTGGCCTGCCGGCCGGCGCGCCGACAGATCTACGCTTCGCAGCGGTGGTCTTTTCGGTTCGGAACGCCAATGTGACATCGAGGCTGCTTGCGGCCAATTCCATCCAACACGATATAGCGGGCAATGATATTGTCGTGCAGCCTGCACCCGGACAGGGCGCGGCTTTCATCTTCCGGGAGACCAAATGAACAAGCCCGTCGCGCCCAATTCAGCGGTAATTGTCGGCAATGTCGTCTTCGACAACAAGGCGGCTCTGTCGCTGATCGCCGGCCCGTGCCAGTTCGAGTCGCGTCAGCACGCTTTCGACATGGCCGGCGCGCTGAAGGAACTGACCGGCAGGCTCGGAATAGGCCTCGTCTACAAGACCAGCTACGACAAGGCCAACCGCACCTCGCTGTCGGCGACGCGCGGCGCCGGCATGGACGCGGCACTTCCCGTCTTCGACGAACTGCGCAAGGAATTTTCGCTCCCGGTGCTGACCGATGTCCACACCGAGGAGCAGTGCGCCATCGTGGCGCCGCATGTCGATGTCCTGCAGATTCCGGCTTTCCTGTCGCGCCAGACCGACATGCTGGTCGCCGCGGCGAAAACCGGCAAGGTCATCAACGTGAAGAAGGGACAGTTCCTTGCCCCCTGGGACATGAAGAACGTCGTCGCCAAGATCACCGGATCCGGCAATGCCAATGTGCTGACCACCGAGCGCGGTGCTTCTTTCGGCTACAACACGCTGGTCTCCGACATGCGCGCTTTGCCTGTCATGGCAGAGATCGGCGCGCCGGTGATCTTCGATGCGACCCATTCGGTGCAGCAGCCGGGCGGGCAGGGCGGTTCCTCGGGCGGTGAACGTCGTTTTGTCGAGACGCTGGCGCGCGCGGCCGTCGCTGTCGGCGTTGCCGGCGTCTTCATCGAGACCCATCAGGATCCTGGCAACTCGACCTCTTCCGACGGCCCCAACATGCTGCCGTTGAAGGACATGCCCGCTCTACTCGAGCGGCTGATGGCATTCGACCGCATCGCCAAGGGTCTCTAGGCCGGACAATATCCTCTGTCGACCGCCGATGCTTGTGGACGGCGCAAGCCGCCTGTACGCTCTACCGGCAAATGAGCGTTTTGGCAGGAGGAAGCCATGTCTGTCGCCCGCGTCACCGAAATCACATCGTCGTCGAAGAAGAGCTTTCAGGACGCCATCGAACAGGGAATTGCGCGCGCATCCAAAACGCTGAAGAACGTCGAGGGCGCCTGGATCCAGGACCAGAAGATCGTCGTCCAGGACGGCAAGATCGTTGCTTATCGCGTCAACATGAAGGTTACCTTCATCCTCGCGGAGTGATCGGTCGACGCCGAAAAAGTCGGGAACCTTCGCCCGCGCCCCTCATTGTCCAATTATGGTTCGAAACCACAATGAGGAGCACAATCATGGCAACCCAGACTGGCCACACCCAAGCCATTGCCGCTTCGCGGGTCATCGGCACATCGGTCTACAACACCGAAGGCACAAGCATCGGCAGCATAGAGGATGTGATGCTCGACAAGATGACGAACGGGATCATGTTCGCGGTCATCGGTTTTGGCGGCTTCCTTGGCATCGGCGAGAAATATCACGCCATTCCCTGGGCAAGCCTCGACTATGATGAGGACAAGGGCGGTTATGTCGTGCCGTTTTCCAAGGAACAACTCATGGCGGCACCGGCCTATTCGATCAACGAACTGACCGGTGCCGATGGCGAGGCGGCGCGCGACGAATCCTACAATTATTACAAGGTCACGCCTTACTGGCATTAACAACAACGACAAAGCGGCCCCGTCGAGAGAGACGGGGCCGCTTTGGATTCCGGCTTATTCGCTGACGTGTAAGGGGGCCATCGCCTTCGGCGGCGACTGCTGATTGTCGCATGACGTCAGGAATGCCGCCGCGATCAGAAACAGACTCACGATACCGCTCAACTGAGACATGGCGAAACTCCTCCTGTTTCGCCCCGCGCGCTGCACCTTAACCGGAAGTCAGCCGACCGTACATGACTTATGATGACAGCGATTTGCGCTTCGTGAATCGTTCGGACGCTGTTGCCGCGGCAACAATTGCCAGCGGGCCGATTGCCTTTTGCAGCACTTTGGCTAAGACGTGCGGCATTCTTCAGATCAATCGAGGACATCGCAAATGACCGCCATCGTCGACATTGTCGGGCGTGAAATCCTGGACAGCCGTGGAAATCCGACCGTCGAGGTCGATGTCATTCTCGAAGACGGCTCGATGGGCCGCGCGGCGGTGCCGTCGGGTGCTTCGACCGGTGCCCACGAGGCCGTCGAACTGCGCGACGGCGGCGCCCGCTATCTCGGCAAAGGCGTGCTCAAAGCCGTCGAGGCGGTGAACGGCGAGCTGTTCGAGGCCATCGGCGGCATGGAAGCCGAAAACCAGATTCATATCGACCAGACCATGATCGAGCTCGACGGCACGCCCAACAAGAGCCGGCTTGGCGCCAACGCCATTCTCGGCGTTTCGCTGGCGGTGGCCAAGGCGGCCGCTGATGCCGCCGGCCTGCCGCTCTACCGTTATGTCGGAGGCACCAAGGCGCATCTCCTGCCGGTACCGATGATGAACATCATCAATGGCGGCGCGCATGCCGACAACCCGATCGATTTCCAGGAATTCATGATCCTGCCGATCGGCGCGCCGACGCTGCGCGAAGGTGTCCGCTGGGGTTCGGAAATCTTCCATACGCTGCGCAAGAAACTGAAGGATGCCGGCCACAACACCAATGTCGGCGACGAGGGCGGCTTTGCCCCGAACCTGAAAAGCGCTCCGGTGGCGCTCGATTTCATCATGGAATCGATCGAGCAGGCCGGCTTCAAGCCGGGCGACGAGATCGCGCTCGGCCTCGATTGCGCCGCGACCGAGTTCTTCAAGGACGGCAACTACGTCTATGAAGGCGAGAAAAAGACGCGCGATCCCAAGGCCCAGGCCAAATACCTGGCCAAGCTTGCCGCCGACTATCCGATCATCTCGATCGAGGACGGTCTTGCCGAGGACGATTGGGAAGGCTGGAAGTACCTGACCGACCTGATCGGCAAGAAGACGCAGCTGGTTGGCGACGATTTGTTCGTCACCAACACGGCGCGGCTGCGCGACGGCATCCGCATGGGGGTTGCCAACTCGATCCTGGTTAAGGTCAACCAGATCGGCTCGCTTACGGAAACGCTCGACGCCGTCGAGACCGCGCACAAGGCCGGCTACACCGCCGTGATGTCGCACCGCTCGGGCGAAACCGAGGATTCGACCATTGCCGATCTCGCCGTCGCCACCAATTGCGGACAGATCAAGACCGGCTCGCTGTCGCGCTCGGACCGCATGGCCAAGTACAATCAGCTGATCCGCATCGAGGAAGAGCTCGGCAAGCAGGCAAGCTACGCCGGCAAGTCGGTGGTCAAGGGCTGATCCGGAAACACCGGCTCATCGATACCGGACAAAAGGGCGGGAGCATTCCCGCCCTTTTTCGTTTCGGCGCCGCCAAACAGGTCACCCGTAACCGTCCGTTAAGCACAATCGGGCGAGAAAGATCGTGAGCCGCCTGAGTTCGCGGGCTAGAGCCGGATGATCTCAGGTCTGTTCGACCTGAAATCTGAATCCGACTCTAAATCAAAGAGATAGAGCATGATGTCGTCCGAAAACCGCTTCACACTTTTCGGCATCATGCTCTAGAGGAATCGGGCGATGTGGACGCGTCAGCACAAGCAGAGAAACACCGGCCGGCTGATCATTCCCTCGCTTTGCGTGGCGTTCCTGGCCTATTTCGGCTTTCATGCCTATCACGGCGAATTCGGTATCTACTCGAAATATCAGCTGGAAGCCCAGACGGTTGCGCTGCAAGGCCAGCTCGATGCGATCAAGGCGCGCCGCATGGAGCTCGAGCGCCGCGTTCGGCTGATGCATGAAGGCACGCTCGAGAAGGACATGCTCGATGAGCAGGCGCGCAAGGCGCTCAATCTGTCCCAAGCTGACGAAATCACCATTATGTTGCCGACCTCGGCGAAATAACTGATTTCAAGTTAATCACCAATATTTTCAATGATTTTAATCGCTTAGGCGCATGCCAGCTATGCAAATTCGGCATGGCGCAACGCTTTGACGCGTGTTAGCCTCCCTAAAATCGGTGGGGAGGAGCTGATCTCCCCAGAGCAGATTTCATCCTGCTCTAATGTCCACGAAGAGACGCCAACAGGGAGTGATGCATGGCCACCGCCGCCAGAAAAGCGCCTGCCAAATCCAAATCCGACGGCAAATCGGGGCTTTCGACCCCCAAACCTGTCGAATTCACCAAGGACGAAGAGCTTGCCGCTTACCGGCACATGCTGCTCATCCGTCGTTTCGAGGAAAAGGCCGGCCAGCTCTACGGCATGGGTTTCATCGGCGGCTTCTGCCACCTCTATATCGGCCAGGAAGCGGTCGTCACCGGCATGAAGATGGCGCTGATCGACGGCGATCAGATGATCACCGCCTATCGCGACCACGGCCACATGCTGGCGATGGAGCTGTCGCCGCGCGGCGTCATGGCCGAGCTGACCGGGCGTCGCGGCGGCCTGTCACGGGGCAAGGGTGGCTCCATGCACATGTTCTCCAAGGAAAAGCACTTTTATGGCGGCCACGGCATCGTCGGCGCGCAGGTGTCGCTCGGCACGGGCTTGGCCTTCGCCAACCGCTACCGCGACAACAACAATGTCTCGCTGACCTATTTCGGCGACGGTGCGGCCAACCAGGGCCAGGTCTATGAAAGCTTCAACATGGCCTCGCTGTGGAAGCTGCCGGTGATCTACATCATCGAGAACAACCGGTATGCCATGGGCACCTCGGTGTCGCGCTCTTCGGCGGAAACCAATTTTTCGCACCGTGGCGCTTCGTTCAAGATTCCCGGCATCCAGGTCGACGGCATGGACGTGCGCGCTGTCAAGGCCGCCGGCGACCAGGCGACCGAATGGTGCCGCGCCGGCAACGGGCCGATCATTCTCGAAATGCAGACCTATCGCTATCGCGGTCACTCGATGTCCGATCCGGCGAAATACCGCTCAAAGGAAGAAGTGCAGAAGATGCGCTCCGACCATGACCCGATCGAACAGGTCAAGGCGCGGCTGATCGAGAAGAAGTGGGCAACCGAGGACGAGCTTAAGGCCATCGACAAGGAGGTCCGCGACATCGTCGCTGACGCCGCCGAATTTGCCCAGAACGATGCAGAGCCGGATCCGTCCGAGCTCTGGACCGATATCGTATTGTAACGGGAGGGCAAGGACATGCCGATCGAAATTCTCATGCCCTCTCTCTCGCCGACCATGGAAGAGGGCAATCTTTCCAAGTGGTTGAAGAATGAGGGCGACAAGGTCGTCGCCGGCGACGTCATCGCCGAGATCGAAACCGACAAGGCGACGATGGAAGTCGAGGCCGTCGACGAAGGCACGCTTGGCAAGATCCTGATCGCCGCCGGCACCGAAGGCGTCAAGGTCAACACACCGATTGCCGTTTTGCTGCAGGACGGCGAAAGTGCCGGCGATATCGGCAAGTCCTCGGCTCCCGCCAAGGCGGAATCACCGGCAAAGGCAGAGGCTCCAGCCGCGGCGGAGGACAAGGCGGAGGCCGCAAAACCGGCTGCCGCGCCGGTGGCTGCTGCACCGAAGACGGAAATCGCCGCCGATCCGGACATTCCGGCCGGCACAGAGATGGTCTCGACCACGGTACGCGAAGCGCTGCGCGATGCGATGGCCGAGGAAATGCGCCGCGACGGCGATGTCTTCGTCATGGGCGAGGAGGTCGCCGAATACCAGGGCGCCTACAAGATCACGCAAGGGCTGCTGCAGGAATTCGGGCCGCGGCGCGTCGTCGACACGCCGATCACCGAGCATGGCTTTGCCGGCGTCGGCGTCGGCGCGGCGATGGCCGGCCTGAAGCCGATCGTCGAGTTCATGACCTTCAACTTCGCCATGCAGGCGATCGACCAGATCATCAACTCCGCCGCCAAGACGCTCTACATGTCGGGCGGCCAGATGGGTGCGCCGATCGTTTTCCGTGGACCGAACGGCGCTGCCGCACGCGTCGCCGCGCAGCACTCGCAGTGCTACGCCGCCTGGTATAGCCACATTCCGGGCCTGAAAGTGGTGATGCCCTACACCGCCGCCGACGCCAAGGGCTTGTTGAAGGCGGCGATCCGCGATCCCAATCCGATCATCTTCCTCGAGAATGAGATCCTCTATGGCCAGTCCTTCGACGTGCCGAAGCTGGATGATTTCGTGCTGCCGATCGGCAAGGCGCGCATCCACAAGACCGGCAAGGACGTCACCATCGTCTCTTTCGGCATCGGCATGACCTATGCGGTCAAGGCGGAAGCCGAGCTGCGCGGCTTGGGCATCGATGCCGAGATCATCGACTTGCGCACGATCCGGCCGCTCGATCTCGACACCATCATCGCCTCGGTCAAGAAGACCAACCGGCTGATCGTTGTCGAAGAGGGATATCCGCAGAACTCGGTCGGCGACCATATCGCCAACCAGGTGTCGCAGCGCGCCTTCGATTTCCTCGACGCGCCGGTCATCACCATCGCCGGCAAGGATGTGCCGATGCCCTATGCCGCCAACCTCGAGAAACTGGCTTTGCCGAACGTCGGCGAAGTCATCGAGGCGGTCAAAGCCGTCACATATCGCTGAACCGGGCGGGAGGACAAAATGCCAATCAACATCACCATGCCGGCCCTGTCGCCCACGATGGAAGAGGGCAATCTGTCCAAGTGGCTCGTCAAGGAAGGCGACAAGGTTTCGCCGGGCGATGTCATTGCCGAGATCGAGACCGACAAGGCGACGATGGAAGTCGAGGCTGTCGATGAGGGCACGGTCGCAAAGCTCGTCGTTCCCGCCGGCACCGAAGGCGTCAAGGTCAACGCTCTGATCGCCGTGCTCGCTGCCGAAGGTGAGGATGCAGGCGCTGCCGCGAAAAGCGGGGGCGATGCTGCTCCAGCGAAAGCCGAGGCCAAGCAGGACAAGGCGCCAATCTCCCCACCCGTGGGGGAGATGTCGACGAAGTCGACAGAGGGGGGCGCTGTCCCGCCGTCCTCTCAGCGCGAGACGCCCCCCTCTGGCCTGCCGGCCATCTCTCCCACAAGGGGGGAGATCAGCCAGTCGCCGGAAGGACGCACCTTCGCGTCGCCGCTCGCACGTCGCATAGCCAAGGAAGCCGGTGTCGATGTGTCTGCCGTGACCGGCACCGGTCCGCATGGCCGGGTGGTGAAGGCGGATGTCGACGCGGCGATTGCCGGTGGCGGCGCCCAGGCGGCGCCTGCCGCCAAGGCTCCGGCTGGCGTGCCCGCTGCTGCTCCTGCCGCGCCGGTAAAGGCGATGTCGGACGATCAGGTGCTGAAACTGTTCGAACAGGGCTCCTACGACCTCGTCCCGCATGACAATATGCGCAAGACCATTGCGCGCCGCCTGGTCGAGGCCAAGACCACCATTCCGCATTTCTACCTGACGCTCGACTGCGAGCTCGATGCGCTGCTGGCGCTGCGCACGCAGATCAATGCGGCAGCCCCG